>CAIRBC010000359.1 GCA_903876685.1 uncultured Nitrosomonadales bacterium
GAAAAAATCCCTGAAAAGTTGATTGAACTAATTCCAAATGAAGTCGAAGCCGAGCCAGTTATCGACCCATCTTCACCAACAGAACCCTTGGCAATCTAGTCTTAATTCATTTTACCATACCCGCTAACGCGGGTTTTTATTGGAGGTTTATCATGTATTTATTTGGATCAGGCGCGCTATTTGGCATCCCTACTGCAGATGTAAACGGAAATGCCATTGCGGCACCTACACCCATCCAATTCGGCGGATTGCAAGATGTTTCGCTGGATATTTCATTCGACATCAAGGAGCTTTATGGCATGCAGCAATATGCCATAGATATGGCGCGTGGCAAGGCAAAAATTACAGGGAAAGCGAAAAAGGCTATTATTAATGCCGCTTTGTTCAATAACTTATTCTTCGGAATGACTGCCACAGCGGGAATATTGAGCGATTATGATGACATAACAGGTGTTGCAATTCCAGTTACAACGTTCATGATCACTCCTGCCATACCCGCATCAAGCACATTCACAACCGACCTGGGGGTGGCAGATATCAATGGAAAACCCTATACACGCATTGCATCAGCACCAGCTACTGGACAGTATTCGTTGGTAGCCGCAGCTCAAGGCGGTACCTGCTCGTTTGCAACAAACGTCATGACATGCACGATTGCACCTACCTCAGGAACTTTTCAAGTAGGCCAGGTAGTCACCTCTGCTGGCGTTGCAACCGGAACAACGATCACCTCCCTTGGCACCGGTACCGGTGGTACAGGTACATACAATCTTTCAACCTCACCTGGCACTATTACGGCTCAGGCAACTACAGCTGGCAGTGCCTATCAGTTTGCAGCAGCTGATGTTGGAAAGGTGGTATTCATCGCCTGCCAATACACTGCAACCAGTACCACTGCGCAAAAGATCGCAGTCAGCAATTCATTAATTGGCTCGACCCCAACTTTCAGGGCGGAAATTTACATCCCGTACCAAGGTAAATCTCTGGTTGTATCGCTTCCTTATTGCGTATCCAACAAGATCGCGCTAGCTACAAAACTGGATGATTACACAATTCCGGAATTTGATTTTATGGCTTATGGCCAGAATGGTTCCAGCCCGATGACCTGGGCAATGTCGGAGTGATCATGATCGAAATTGTAAAATACAAAGGAATTCCATTTGCATTCAATAACCAGCAAACGCTGGTTATTCCACCTATTGCAATAGGCTATCTGGAGCAACTACAGGAAAGAGTATCCCTGGTAAATGGTAATACGCTAGACCCAGAGCAAATCAGCACCATAATTGACACGCTATATATCGCATTACGCAGAAATTATCCAGATATGACTCGTGAAGATGTTGCAGATTTGGTAGATTTGGGAACCATGACGGAGGCATTTGAATGCGCAATGGATATATCCGGAATGAAACGAAAAGGATTGGCACCGGGGGAGATTCTGGGGAATTAGACTGGGACGAGCTTATATCTCATATTTGTGCAGCCACCAACTGGACATGGGATTACGTGCTTGAACATGTGGACATTCCCCGCATCGAGGCGTTGAATAGATATTGGGAAAACCATCCTCCAGTACAATGGATGGTAGCCTCATATCTGGGTATCAAGCCAAAAGGAAAGTCGAATCAAGACGGCGACATCGCGCAATTGATGGGGATGTTTGGCCAGAGCAAATAAATTGACCTGGCAAGGAAAATTCAATAATATGACCGGATGAAATCAATTCGACAGTTATTGATAACGATTATTTTATTCTTCACGTGCCTGGAGATTTATACCAAGCTATTGATGGATTATAAGGAATCGGTATTTACCCCGATATTTAATCTCGCAGGCGGGGATGGAATGATGGTGTTTTTCATCATTGGAGGAATCGTATTCGGCATAATCGTTGCCATATGGTTCTGGAATCTAAAAATTCCCCCTGTATAAATTCAATAAATTCCAATTTACCACAAACCCAATAACCGCCTAAAGGCGGTTTTTTATTGCCTGGATAAATAATGAGCGAAAAAGATGTCACGATGACGATTGGTGCAGATGGAAGCGCAGCCAATTCTGAATTTGAAAAAATCGCAAAGTCCGCCATGACTGCAGGCCAAAGTATCCAGTCATCATTTCGCGAAGCCTCCTATACCATCGCCAGCACCATGAAGGACTCGATGGCGAAAGTAAAAACGGAATTTGAAAAAGTTGAAGCCGCAGCAAAAAAACTTAATGGGGTCATGTTTGCCATAACAGCAACACTGGCGGGCGGAGAAGCCTTCAAAAAAGCTGTCGAAGAAACTGTAAAAATGACCAAAGAAGCCGGAGCTCTTTCAAAGGCTCTAGGGATTACGGTCACGGAAGCAAGCATACTCAATGTCGCATTGGATGATTGCCACATCTCATCAGAAAGCATGTTTGCAGCAAACAAGGCTTTAACCAAACAATTAGTCAGTAACGAAGATGCATTCAAAAGCCTGGGCGTTGCAACGCGCGATCAGAATGGCCACTACCGTAATTCACTAGACATCATGCTCGATGTGAACAAGCGCTTACTTGAATTTAAAGATGGAACGGATCGCAACGTCGAAGGAACAAAGATTTACGGAAAGGCATGGGGGGAGGTCTCTGGCACACTAAAATTATCGACTGAAAAAATGCAGTCTGCTGAAGAAAAAGCACATTCACTAGGGCTTATCGTAGGTAAGGAAAATGTCGAGGCTACTGCTCGCTATCGGGATGCAATGAATGACGTAGGTGATGTCATGCATGCGGCCGTAAAGTCTGTCGGTGACGCTCTACTTCCTATCTTATCTGACTTAGGTGAATGGTTTTCAGTTATTGGACCTGGTGCTGTGCTTGTAATTAAAGGGGCTATTGGCGGACTCGCTTCAACCTTTCACATTCTAAAATTCGTCGTACAAGAGGCATGGGAATTTATCGCCTATAGCATAGAACTCGTTACGATCTCGGTCGTTACCTTTGCAGATGTCGCCATGCATGCCTTAAAAGGAGACTGGAGCGGTGCTAAGGCTGCATGGGCTAATGGCGCTGCAGCGTTGGAAATGGAGGCAAAAAAACGCACCGACAATGTGATCAAGCATGCGCAAGATGCTGGGAAAGCTTTGCTTGAGCTATTTGATAATCCGACAGCGACTACAAAAAAAGGTAGCGGCGAAAATTCTGATGGACCTGATAAAAATGATAAGAGCCAGTCCAGGATAAGTGAATGGAAATCTGAACTGGATGCAAAAAAAGATATTAAAGAAAACTTCTTCAAAAATTCTCTAGCGGGTGATGAGGCATTTTGGAAAGAGAAGGCGAAACTTGCAGAGGGAAACGCCAAAGAAGAGGCCGCTATCGTACATGAACTTTTCACGATTCATAAGACTATGGCCATCGAAAAATTTACCGCTGAACAAGATAATTTGAAGGCAGAAATATCCGCAGCTAGAGCTGGTAGCGAAGAACGCATCAATTTGGCGACAAAGGCGGCTCAACGCGTCGGTGAAGCTTATGGGTGGGAATCGAAGGAATACATGGCTGCCATCAAGGAAATAAAGAAAGTTGCTGATGAATTTGATAAGGAGCAAGAGAGACTCAGTGTGATGAAAATGGAGCGAACCAAGGATCACGCGTTATCACAGATCACCATGGAAACCCAGCAACTCAGCCTGATGAAAAGCCTTGGCCAAATATCCGACCAACAGGAAATCGTTGCTTTACAAAAACTAGAAGAACGTAAATACCAACTCGAAGCTCAGGCGCTGAACGACAAGATTACTCTTGGGAAATTAGAGGGAGCTGATCGCCAAGCTCAACTGGATGAAATTGCAAAGCTGGAAGAAAAGCACTCGCTTGAAATGAGTAAGCTTAACGGAAAACGCATGTTAGCTATAAAGAATGATTGGGAAAAAATGCTAGGCGGGGTATCTGGTGCATTCGAACAATCTTTAACAGGAATGATTACAGGTACGCAAACACTTCAAAAATCAATGGCGAATATTGGTCAAGCAATTCTCTCAGAATTCATAAAAATAGGACTAAAGCGAGTGACTGCCTGGGTATCAGATGAAGCTGCAATGTTAATGGCCAGCAAGATGAAAAACACGGTAACAGCAGTCGGAGATGTAGCATCCGCTACCAAAGCGGTAACAGAAAAAGGAACTGAAGCTGTTGCCGTCGTAAGTGCCAATGCCGCAGAGGGAGCAGCTGGCGCCGCAGCATCGCAAGCTGCTATACCAATCATTGGACCCGGATTGGCTGCTGGAGCATTCGCAGCAGTGATGGCGATGATCATGGGCGCAGGGAGCCTGATCAAATCATCTGCAGGCGGGGAATGGCAAGTTCCAACTGATAGACTGAATATTGTTCATAAAGATGAAACTATTCTACCCGCTCATATTGCAGGTCCATTGCGCGACATGGTGAGTGGCGGCGGCAACGGTGGCGGGACACATCTGCATGTCCACGCCATTGATGCTTCTGGAGTTAAGGAATTTTTCAGCAAGCATGGCTCAACCATAATGGACACAATCCAGAGGCAAGGAAGATCATTTAATTACGGCAAGGCTGGTAGACCATGAGTAATAACGTATTCCCATCGCTTAGCAGCTTGAGTTGGTCAGTGGTAAAAATGCCGCGATGGTCAACTAAAATTCAAACAGCAGCCTCCGGAAAAGAATTGAGAAGCTCATTTTTCTCGTACCCCATATATGACTTAATACTAACATACGAGGTATTGAGAGCTAAAGCATCACTCCAAGAGCTTCAAACATTGATGGGTTTCTTTAACGCACGCCAAGGGGCATTTGATAGTTTTCTTTGGAGCGACCCAACTGATAACGCAGTCTCTGGGCAATTATTTGGCACTGGCGACGGCGTTAAAACAGTATTTTCCCTTTGCCGAACATATGGCACAAACATTGAGCCAGTGATGAATGTCGCCGGAACACTCGGCATCAGCGGAACTGCGCCGATCATATATTTAAACGGCACACCGACCATCGCTTACTCGATAAACAGCACTGGCGATGTTACATTTAGCGCGGCTCCCGGCGTTGGTGTATCGATCACCTGGACAGGATCATATTACTATCGCTGTCGGTTTGTTAAAGATAGTCTTGAATTTGAAAATTTCATGTACCAACTCTGGAGTTTGAAGAAATGCGAACTTACCGGCTGTCTGGGTACTAAGATATGAAATCCGCCACAACAGCCTTAGACGGCCTGCTGAGCAGCAATAATCAACTGTTCATGGCAGACCTGATAACTATCATAACGCTCCAAAATGGAACACTTTATTTATCGTCATCCGATGTTGATATAAGCTGGAATGGTCATATATTCACAAGTAACGGGATTCAGTTCACGCGCAGCAAGATAAAATGTTCAATCGGTGTAAATGTGGATGAGTTGGATATTTCATTTTACGGTAATTCGTCCACGTTAGTGAACGGTCAGTCATTCCTTCAAGCTGCGATTGCAGGGGTATTTGATGGCGCCCAGTTCAAACTGGAACGTGCATTCATGCAAACTTATGGCTCAGTCGTCGGAACGCTCATTCAGTTTGTTGGTGTCGTTGGGCAAATAGACACTGGTCGCACAGAGTCAAAATTCAAGATCATGAGTAACCTCTATCTGTTAAATGTGCAGATGCCAAAAAACGTGTACCAGGCAGGTTGCATCAATACCCTTTACGATGCAAGTTGCGGATTAACACGCACACCAGTTACTGGAGTTGTAACTACCGGAAGCACAGCGAAAGCTATAAATTGCAGCGGATCAGCATCAATCCAAGCCACAGGCTATTTCAACCTTGGGTACATCAGCTTTACCAGCGGAGCGAATAACGGCCTGACGCGCACGATAAATTCGTCAAGCACTGGAGTTATCAACCTACTCAATCCGCTGCCAAATGTACTAGCCAATGGCGACACATTCAGCGCGTATTTTGGATGCGACAAGCAAATGGCGACCTGCAATTCGCGCCTGGCAATCACTTCCGCTATGGGTGCATTCTGCTCATTCGCCACGAATGTAATGGCCGTTGTGATTGCACCAGCGATTCCCTTCGATGTAGGTCAAACTATAAATGCAACTGGAATATCTGCTAGCGTAATAATAACGGCGCAACTGACATTAAGCACTTACTCGTTGAGCGCGACTGTTGGCACGTTATCAACTAGGTCAGTGACAGCCACAGGCAACCTTGGGAGATTCAGAGGCTTCCCGTTTATTCCACCTCCTGACGTACTTTCTTGATATGGATAATAATACTTTGCGTCAAAAAACAGTGCTTGAGGCATTAACGTGGGTAGGTACGCCCTGGCATCACGCCGCCTGCGTAAAAGGCGCTGGCGTTGATTGCGTAGGGCTGCTGCGCGGAGTTTATAACAATGTTGGTCTGACAGATATTGCTGCAAGCGATATTCCTTACTACCCACCAGACATCATGCTCCATCGCAACGAAGAAACTGTACTCAACGTAATTGAGAGGTACGGCAGGGAAATTTTAGACCCGATGCCTGGTGATGTGGTTCTCTGGAAATTTGGTAGGATATTTGCGCACGCTGCGATTGTAATGGAGTGGCCGCGTGTCATTCACGCTCATCGCCCAGATATGATGGTGATTGCCGGGGACGGAACGCAGGGAATATTCTCGGGCAGAGAAACTAAATTTTTCACTTTGATCGGTGACGAGTAATGGGATCAGCAAGCGGCAAGTCTAGCGGCCAATCCATTACCGCATTATCTGGCCTGCAAATTCAAGCGTCCAGCTACGGTGTGCCAATACCTATCGTCTGGGGAGTAAACCGCATTACCGGAAATCTGCTCTGGTATGCGAACTTTTCAGCTACGCCACAATACTCAGGAGGAGGTAAGGGTGGTGGCGGATCAACGCCAACGTCATACGCTTACTCCGCGTCATGTATTATCGGTTTATGCGAGGGCGGCGCTTATACAGCGCAATATCGTCTTGGCGGTGGCTGGTCAGCTGGCGTTTGGATAGATACGATATGGTCATCCAAAAATTGCACCAATGCAGCGGCGTTAAATTTAACATTCAGCGTTGGCGGAAGCGACCTCGCATTCAGTCAACCAACATGGCCTTGGCTGGTAACAAACTTTCCTACACAGGCGTTAAATTACGCTAACACCGCAACCGTTTACAGTTCAAGCATGGCTCTATCTTCATCGGCTCAAGCGCCAAATCTGAGCTACGAAATAATCGGAATGATGAATATTGGAGAGGTTTCGGCACAAGCAAGGACAATCACTGCAATTTCTGGCACAACAATAACAAGCGTCGCGCATGGTTTTACACAAAACCAAAGTATCGTGTTGCACTCAACCGGAACAGCGCCGCAATGCCAATTTGGATCGGCGGTCAATGTATATCTGTTCGTATGCAATATCACTGATGCAGATCATTTTTCAGTGGCAGGGTTCGCGCAGCAGCCTAATTCATCGACTAACGAGCCAATATACTCATTTACCAGCGCAGGCACTGGAATAATAACAGCCGTTCCATTTCTGCGCGGGGCAAATCCAGCGGACATTGTTAAGGATTTTTTGACAAATACTCGCTACGGCGTGAATGCTGGCAATCAGTTATTGAACGGATCGCTAACCGCATTCAGCTTTCCCGTTGCGCCGCTGGACGACACGACGTTTACATCCGGTGCACCATTTTCGCAATATTGCATAGCAAATGGAATATTTCTGTCGCCTGCTTTAACATCGCAAATAGCTGCATCGAACTTTATCACCACCATTTGCGAGATATGCAATTCCGAATCAGTATGGTCACAAGGCAATCTGAAAATCGTGCCCTATGGCGACTCCGCAGTAACTAGCAATGGCGCTACCTACACGCCGAACACGACACCCCAATATAACCTGGGTGATGATGATTTCTTATCGGACGGAACAAGTGATCCGATAGTTGTGATCCGATCTAATCCAGCCGATGCATTCAATCAGATACAGGTAAATTTTTCCGACCAAACGGCACAATATAATACCGGAGTGGCACAAGCTCAGGATCAGGCAAATATCGACCTTTACGGCCTTCGCGCACAGCACCCTTATAGCTACAATTACATAACTGATGCAACAGTTGCTCGGAAAGTGGCACAGATCAAATTGCAGCGGTTACTCTATATCCGTAATCAGTACACATTCAAACTCGGCTGGAAATATGCCAGGCTTGAGCCAATGGACTTGGTGACAATCACCGACAGTGCGCTTGGTTACAGCAATCATGTCGTGCGAATAATAGAGGTAGAGGAAGATACCGACGAGCAACTATCAATTATTGCAGAGGATTATCTCGTTAGTAACGCAACAGCCACAGCACACCCAACGCAACCCAACAATGGATACCAGACGTTATTTAACCGCGATCCAGGTAATGCGTTAGCGCCGATTATTTTGCCGGCACCAGCGCAACTTGCAACAAGCATAGGAGTACCGGAGCTATGGCTTGCAACAGCAGGCGGCTCAAATTGGGGTGGTTGCGATGTTTATGTCAGCCTGGACAATATCACCTACAGCCTTCAAGGCACTCAAAAAGTGCCTGCTCGCATGGGTATTGTGGCGACCAACCAATTACCAACACATTCTGATCCAGATACCGCAAATACATTGACGGTAGACCTTTCAGCGAGCGGAGCAACTTTGACAAGCGGGACGCGCGATGATGCTGACTCGCTCAGATCGTTGTGTGTGGTTAATCTCAGTCCAAATTTATCTATGAATGGCGCTGGTCAGGAATTGATTGCTTATGGAACGGCAACACTTGTTTCAGCAAACGTCTACACACTAAGCTATTTGCGTCGCGGGGCTTATGGATCGAAAACAGCACTTCCTCACTTGGTAGGCGCGCCATTTGCGAGGCTTGACTATTTGTCAGATGGGATTTTACGCATTCAGGTTAACCCTAATTTAATTGGGAAAACAATATATATTAAGCTGGTATCCTTCAATAAATATGGAGCTTACGGCGGAAGTCAAAGTTTGTCGGCTGTACCGTATTATAGTTATTTAGTTCCTTCCACATTCGCTCCTGCGATGGTGAATAACGTGACTGGACTGGAATTATTCGGTCTTGGAAACTCAACCACGTTCACAGGGCGCGATGCTAAATTTTCTTGGCGCACTTCGTCTGCTTCAGCACAGATCAATATTGGATCGGAGTTCTACGGAGCTGGCTCTGGCGCTCAAGACGTCTGGTTCAAAGACTACGAGGTGCGGATTCTAGTTGGTGGTGCAATTGCCAGAATAGAGCATACCACCGATAACTTTTACACTTATACCTATGAAAAGAACCTTGCTGACACCGGAGGCCCAGCTACATCATTTTGCATTCAGGTTTTTGAAAGAGGGGTTTACAATCAACTGTCGCAGATTGGCGCGTCACTCAGCGTAAGTCACGGATACCCTGTAACGCCGACGTTATCCTTACAAGCGGTTGTGGGTGGATTCATTTTCACAATCATCAATCAGCAACCTGATCAAGCGTCATTTACGAATATTGCAATATGGGCAACACCAGACCCATCGACAACGCCAAGCAGTATACAAACGATTTATACCGGAAGCGCAAACACAACATCTAGTATGATCACAGTGCCTTACGCTGGAACCGGATATTACGTTCAATGCAAAGCGGTAGATGCTTACGGAAATAGTTCTGTTGTAAGCAATATTTATTACACGCAAACGATAAACACAGCAGCAAACCAAGGGTATTTTGGCTCGCAAGATGGTGGCGCGGTGAGCACTTTTATTACTAATTCAGCAATTGGAACTGGAGGATCATTTTTCGCGGGTTACTGCCCAACAACTCAACTTGTGTATGTTATGGATGGGACGTATGTTTTATATGCGCTCAACCCAAATACCCTTGAAACCGTTGCTACTATTCCAACAACTGGAATGTTCTCCGGTGGATGTACTCCATGCTGGTGCCCGACTGCAAAGCTGTTCTATATGACACAGCAGGGCAGTAACACAATTACCACATTTAACCCTTCAACAAACGTATTTATTCGATTATCAGTTTCGCTAAGAGCCACTACGAGCATAGACGGCTTACGAAATATCTGCTACAACCCGGCCAATGGATATATCTATTTTGCAACTGGCGATGTATTAAATCCACTCTCAAATACTATTGTCGTATCATTAAATCCATTTAACTCATCTAGTTATGGGACTTCGTTGTGCTACTGCCCAACAAATCAATCTGTCTACCTAAACGAAGTTTACGGAAATACGTTTGTCATAAGCTCGGCGACAACACCCACAGTTACCGCAACAGTTGCAGCAACAGCACCATGGGGGCAACGTAATAACATTACATTCTGCTCAGCAAATGCAATGCTGTATGTGACAGAGATAAATGCGGCGCATACATATTTCACTTTGGTTAAACCGTTAAATCCAGTAACTAATACATTCTGGACGAATCTTGTCATGCCGATAACTCCGCAAAGAGTAGGTGATGTTATTTTTTGCCCGAACACCGGAAAAATTGCAGTATTGATTATTGGCTATGTGGATGGAATGACTTGGAATGCTTACGTTGCAATATTTGATCCTGTAGGCGGTAATATGATTAGCTGCTCCGCGCCAGTCGAGGATTACGGCGGTTCAGCGCATGGCGCTTTCGGCTTTGGAAATACCACACACATAGAATATCTCGGTATTAATCAAAAATTACTGCTTTCAAATACAAGAAAAGCAGGGCTTGGTTTTTGCAGTTATTTATTCTCAACCTAAGGACAATCATGTCTCAATATGGAACTAAAGTTGATGGAAGTACCGTATCTGTAACAAATGGAAGCGCCATCGTTACCGGAATAGGAACGACGTTTTTGACGAGCGTAAGCGTCGGATCGCTGTTTACTATAAACGGAAGCAATGTGCCATACGTTGTCGCAAGCATTTACAACAACACGTCACTTAATCTTGCTGGCAATTATGGTGGCTCAACAGCCTCAGGGTTGAGTTATAACATAACAACCTCTTACACTCCTGTGCTCGGTATTCCGTACATGGAGCAAGGCGATATCGATACTCAGACAATATTCAAGCGCGCAATGCTTTTACTTGAAAATTACATTGGCTGGAAAACTATTGCTAACATACCAACTAATGCGCTTACTACCGCTACACTTGCTTACGCATACACTTATTTCACTGGAACTGCTGGAGCGTCATTCGCTGTTACATTTCCATCATCACCTGCAAATGGTCAGTTTGTTGTTTTACTTTCAACATTCGCCAGAGTAAATGCAACAGCCGCTGGAGCAATAGGATTCCCAACGACCATGGCGGCCAATACCCCATACAAATTTCAATATAATGCAGGAGCTTGGTATCCGTCGCTATGATTTTTCCTAGAATTGAAATCACTGAAGACATACCTGAGCAATATGGTGGTCAGTTTATTCCACCGTGGACGATCAAGATTAGACCGAAATACAAGGATGATGCTGGATTGATAGCGCACGAAATAGAACACTTTAAACAGTTCATAAGAACACTTGGACTACACGCTATCCTTTACAACTTTGTTGATAAATATAAATTATTGGCAGAAGTTAAGGCATATAAGGTGCAACTTAAATATCCATGTGGCAATGCATTAGTCTTCGCTGATTTCATATCTACAAAGTATAATCTTGCCATAACTAAAGAAGAAGCACTTAAGCTACTTATAGGGTAATAATATGACAGTTATACGCGAAGTAAACAACACCGGATCACCACTCACAAAACCTGACGGAACGCCGCTAAAATTCACACAGATAAATTTCGTCCTGGTCAACTCAAGCGGGATCGCATCTGACGTATTTGACGCCGCAACTGGTGAGCGCGTCATCGGCACAACGTCAGTTATGACTGATGCAAGCGGGATATTTTCCGTGCAGCTATGGCCAAATGACCGGGGTGATGCGCAGACGCAGTACGCGTGCGCTGTAATGTATCCGAATGCCGTATCGTTTACCGCATCATTACCGTCAGGATCAACGCCAATGACGTGGATGCAACTCAAGCAATCGAGTATCCCACTGACACCAGTCGAGGTTACCGTGCTGGCCGCGTACCTGGTGCAACTGGAAAATCAGGCGGCGGCAGCGTCAGCAAGCGCTACCACCGCATCAACTCAGGCTGGGAACGCTGCCGCATCAGCTACCAGTGCTTCCGCCAGTGCGACTACCTCATCAACTCAAGCAAGTAACGCAGCAGCGTCAGCATCTGCCGCATCTGGGAGCGCGTCAGCGGCATCAGCAAGTGCCAGCACAGCTACAACTCAAGCTGGGATTTCCACAACTCAAGCAGTAAATTCCGCCACATCTGCAACAGCAGCAGCGGCAAGTGCAACGACCGCAACAACACAGGCCGGACTTGCGACAACGAACGGCGCTGCACAGGTAGCACTGGCTACAACTCAAGCTGGAAATGCAGCAACCTCAGCTAGCAATGCCGCGACGAGCGCCGCCACTGCTACGACACAAGCGGGACTTGCCACAACGAATGGGGCAGCTCAGGTGGCACTGGCAACCGCTCAAGCATCCAGTGCAGCATCATCAGCCACCGCAGCATCAGGCAGCGCCTCAGCAGCGGGCACAAGCGCCACCGCAGCCTCCACCAGTGCAGCCACAGCACTATCAGCAGCAGGCACAGCAACAACCTACAGCACAGCCCTTGCAGCCGTGGCAGGACAGACGGCAATCGTTCCAGCAGCGACACTGACTGGATTCACCGGCGCTGTAGTTGCATCGTTCATTTACGATACTAAAACCGATTCAGACGGTGGTGCGTGGCGGAAGCGCTGCCAGAATACGAGCTGGTATAACGAAACGACAACGACTACAGGCAAGTGGCTAGGATTCGTTGCAACTGAAGCAGCAGCTAGAGCAGTGTCAGGAGCAACAACTGGTGATTACTTTTTCGCCACGACCACAAGCGGATCGGTAACAGCATCGCATTTCTACTCCCTGAACGCCACGTCCGGAGTTACGGAAGTTTATCGCGGATCAAGGCGTGAATTTCCGGAGATTGTTGGAATTACGGTTGAAGCTGGCCGGGTGATTATTTGGGATTTCACTAACTCGGTTGGTGCGATGTGGATGGTGTTTTTGACCACAGCCAACTACTCCTTGCACAGTGGCACGGTCAACTCTATTGCTGCAACAAACGGTAGCATCACTATCGGCATGTCAACACAGGCAATACATGTGCAATTTATAACTGACGTGGTGAATAAGCGTAATGCAACAGACTACACGAAAAATACTCTTGTAATAGGTTCGCGTAATACTGCTGGCTCTTGGATTGTGTTAAATACCACAGCCATACTTGTCAACGCAACAGTCAACTCAGTCGCCGCAACCGTCCTGCCAAACTCACCGATTGACGCTGCTTCGGGGCTTCCTGTGCCGACTATTGCTGTAGGGACAGCTGGTGGTGTGAGCGTGATTCGTGATGATGGAACTGTGGTGAATAGCTCTTCAACTACTGCAGCATACGGAGTGTCCTTCGACTATTTAAACCGTGTGCAGTGGAATACCACAACTGATATTAACTGCTCACCTATACCGCCCTTATCGGCATCGTTTACCGCCTCAACAACGTCAGACATTAAACTTGGTTCTGGGGCGTACAGCACGAGCAATTTGCAGATAGCTCCAGCCATTACTACAGCAACAGGGTTGACTGCTAAAGGTGCAATTGCAAGCCAAAGTGGATTAACCCGTACAAAGATTGGCCAGTCTATTAACAGCGCAATGATTGCAGCTATCACCAACACCTACAACAGTGGCTGGATGGTCGGAGATATACGTGGTGCGTGGCTTGCAGATACCATAGCAGAAACGGTGAGTGGGACTGAGCTATTCTCCAATGCAAGTATTTCAGATTTCACAACAACTGGTGATGAGGGATTGTCATGGTCTGCTGGAGTTTTAACGATAACGAAAGGCTCGACTTCAAATTATGTATTTCACACGTTGAGCGTAGTTTCGGGGAAAAACTATGTTTTTAAATGGACAGCAACTGCTGGTACAGGAAGCCCATACGTTTATGTCGGAACCTCTCAGGCGGGATCGCAGGTTATGCCCCCCAGCGGTGCGGCAGGGGCGCAATATTTTCAGTTCACAGCCACAATAACAGGGACGTTGTATTTTACATTTGCACATAACGGTGGAGCTACAGGTGTAACGGTAAATTACAGCGCATTTTCATTGGTTGAATGCGCCGCCGACCGCTCAGTTAAAGCCAATCCGCTAACCGTAGTCGGAACGCTCACAAAATCCGCAGTAGCTTCCGGTTCGCAGCTCATGGCGTACTCTGGATTCTCATCGAGCAATTACTTGCAGCAAGCGTATTCAAGCAATCTGGATTTTGGTACGGGTGCATGGGGTTTCGTTGTGCAAGGAATATTCACCGCGACGGCGGCTAAAGAAGTTATATATTGTCGTGACTCAGTATCCACTGGAGTTTTGATACGCCTGCAAATGGATGTAACGACAAGCTACCTAAGCCTTACAGCTTTTGATGGCACGACAACGCGCACAGCGACTGGATCAACAGCAGTTGATGACGGAACACTGAAAACTATCGAGTGCAGTTATTCGGCAGGCACATTGAATATTCGAGTAAATGGCGTGCAGTATGCTACGGCTACCGGAGCAGCACTGCTAACGCTTAACAACGCAACGGCTATATTCCGGGTTGGAGTTGACTGTCAGGGGACGAACCCGCTCACATCCACTTCGATGCTTGCGCTGCTACGCCCTTCTGGTACAGTGGCATCAGCAGATCAGTCGGCCTACATCTACGAAACCGAACGAAAGCTATTTGAACCCGGCGCACAGTGCTGCATATCAGGTGCAACTACAGCAGTAAATGCTCTGTCGTATGATGACTCCACCGACCTATTGAGCGTCGGTACAGCAGGTACAGTGACAGAGTTCCAAGGGTTGAAAGCCGTAAACACCTACGCATCAACAGTTGGCACGGTGGCATCACTCGCCACGTCAGGTGGTTACAAACTGGTCGGTGGTTCAACTGGGGCATCGTTCTACGAACCAAGCCGGTTACTGATCGAAGAGATAGCGAGAAGCGCAGCACAGAGAGCATTCTATGGAACGACACTTGTCGCACAGGCGTTCACGGCAACTTCAAGCCAGACAACTTTTGTACTACCTATTGGGTTTACTCCGAAGTTCGTTTACCAGCAAGGGCTACTCAAAACCTACACGACCGGGGCTGGCAACTGGACGTACACCTACGATGGGTTCCGCTATAGCGTGGTGCTAGGCACTGGTGCAACAACGAACGATGTTCTTAATATACTTTGCGTAAGGAGCTAACATGAGAGCAACTGACTACCTAAATGCAAGCACATATCCGCTTGATAGCGACATCGACTACTGCACGTCAGAGGAGATCAGATCACTCTACTCAAGCGGTCAGGAAACGAAGATCATACGGCAATACCTTGCAAACACAACTGACACTTCGTTCAAGGGTCAATTCGACGCTTATAATGCAGCAGTTGAGTCTATTAGACAAGCTGGCATAGATGCAAAAGTGCAAGCGGCTATTAAGCGGGATGCGATTGATAATCCTCCAGCTCCTGAACCAGAACCGGAGGTTACTGCAACCGAAGCCCCAGTTGAAATAACAGCCGTTGAAACGCCTCCGGAGGTTCCAGCAGAATGAAGCTAAATGTACTTCAAAGCATCGCTATTTACGCCGCCTTACTTGCAATGGTAGTTATCCCTACAGGGTGTACAGTCTTCGATGAACCACCACCTCATGTTTTCAAGCACGGGGCTACCACAACCCCGCCAACAGGCTGCAAAGTGGGTGTTTCATGTTAGAGTCTATCTTCCAGCAGATGCTTCAGAACTTCGTTTACGACGCGCTGACGTGCAACCCGGCAATCTATGCGTGGATGCCAGACGAGACTATCAAAGCGTTTGAAGATGCCAAGGTTCCGCTGCACGGAATGTGCGCTGACTTCGCCCTTATGTGCCGAAGGAAACTACGTGAGAACGGTATAAATAGCACTCTTGTATATTGCACAACTGAGACAGGCGATCCGCATCTTGTCTGTAGTGTTGATGGGAACATCTTGGATAACCGACAACAGCGCGTTATAAGCAATACAGCGCTTGAGTTTAATGGCTATAAGTTTATATCTGAATCCGGTGATAAGCCGGGCGAACCGTGGCACTTGATAGAAAGATAGAATGGAAAAAGCTATTAGCCAAGTATTTGAAAAACGCACAGCTCCACGCGACGACAACCTGAACGACCTGTTTGCATTAGTCCGTGTCGTAGCAGCAGACGTGAATAACACTAAGATCATGTTGAACGATTTAAACGACACGCTACAAGGTCACATCAATAAAGAGGATAAACTACTGGACGATCATGCTACGCAGTTAAAAGAGTTAAACGGGTTGCACGAAGCAATTCCGATCGTACCCGGCACTGGAAAGCGAGATATAGCTGGCCATCACGATGCGCATATGCAGATGATGGTTAATGATAAAGAGTGGAAGCGCCGCTGGCAGCGTACAAAAGATGCAGCAGCAGAGGTAATTGTTAAGGGTGTGATATATGGGTTTATCGTCATATTCCTAACCGGTGTGGTCGAGTATATCCGCCATCCGTTCGCACCAGGGGAAGCTCACATAAGTGTGGGGGCGCTTAAATGACACCATCAGCCAACTGCTCCCACCTGGTCAAATGGTTCGAGGGATTCATGTCTCATCCATACATCTGCCCATCCGGCAAAGCAACGATAGGTTACGGTGCAACCCATTATCCGGACGGCACTGCCGTATACCTAACCGATCCACCAATAAGCGAAGAAATGGCATCGATCATGCTGGATGCGATGCTAGGCGATTACGGCATACAGGTTGAAAAGCTGCTGTCCGTAGATGTCACGCAAGGACAGTTTGATGCGCTTGTAGATTTTGCGTACAACTGCGGATTGAATAACCTGCGCTCGTCAACCCTATTAAAGTACGTCAACGATGGTAATTTCGATGCTGCTGCGCGTGAGTTCTGTAAGTGGGATCACGCAGGTGGTAAGGTTATGACCGGATTGACGCATCGAAGAGAAACTGAGAAGGCTTTATTTCTGGGGACGTGAGCATGGAATGGCTAAAACACATTTTAACCGCAGCAGATAATCAGACGTACAGCCTATCAAAACTGATTGGCTTGTCCGGCACGGCGGCAATGACCTACAACTTCATCAAGATCGGATCGCCGGACTTCCAAGGATTCGGGATCGGCATTAGCACATTGGTCGCGGCACTAGCTGCTAAGTATTTCGTGGAAGATAAGAAGTGATACCGCTACCGTATCGATTCATGATCGCATCGTTTGTAGCCGCTTGTTTGATCGCTATGGGCTATTGGCGGGGTTACTCCAGTCAGCATGATGCTTTGGTATCACTCAAAGCAGAAATCGCAACACAAGCCGCTACGCAGGCAGAGCAAGTAAAAAAGAAGGAAGAAGAGAATGACAAAAACACATTTTATGTCGCCCAGGTTTATTCATCCGACTCTATGCGCCTTGGGGCTATGCTTGGGCGGCTGCGGAACTTGCCCTCCGGTAGTGGTGCCAGCGCCGTGCGCAGCGCTCCCGTCCATACCGGCATCGCTGGTGCATCCAGCGTACAACCGGCAGGAGTTATACAAGGTGCTTGCAACAGCACAGGATCCGACCCCTGCTCAGTCCAGCGTGCCGTCTACGAAGGAGCGATAAAAGATGCTCAGGCGTGGGAGGCGGTGCAGTGGTGGCTAGTACGAGAGGGTATGCCGATTAAGTTAGAGTAGTGGAGCGCAGATTGCATTTTGCGCTCCACAAATGGAACGGTGTAAACAGTATTATCTTTGACCAAATCTTGACCAAACCATGCTTTTTGATACACTTTTCTGACTGTTTTAAACTTTGAATTTCGTTTAAAATCAATTATTTAATGGTGGAGACGGCGGGAATTGAACCCGCGTCCGCAAGCACTCTACAGGCAGTTCTACATACTTAGCCTGGCTGTTTGATTTAATCCCGGACACGCCAACCGGCGGGCTGGTACGAGACGAGTCACCTTGGTTTTAGCTTCGTACAAAGTGACCCTGCACGACACGATTCCATGTAATTTACCTTACTCATCTCCGTCTTGCGACTTCGAGCCCCTCCATGGACAGCAGGGTGTAAGGTTCAGCCGACTAAGCGGCTAAAGCGTAGTTTTCGTCGTTTGCGACTAGTTTTTTCCAGCTGATTTACGAGGTAGCGGGTCCTCGGTATGCCCTACACTGCTTTGCAACCCACGTCGAAGCCAAGTCGTCCCCGGTTCGGTTTTGTTACATTATAGATTGTAACAGAATACCGTACAGTGAAGCATAAAATTATTTTGTTGATGCTGGATTAAGGGCGATTGTATAACTCAGGTGGCACTGTCTTCGAGCAAATCATATTGCACATCCAAAAATGAATTGGACTCTATGTCGAGTATATCCAGTGCCAGCAGGCAGCTATCCGGGATATTATTTTCGCCACCATTCAGTGTATGTTGAATGAGATCATCAACCCGCTCAGCAAGATGAATCAGAGCAACCATCTTGCAAACTTCAAGGGGAAAGTCATCACTGAGAGACTCTATCGAATGATGGTATTTTGCCGATTGGACAATGATGTCAGCCATGCCCCATTTTTTCAACAGCGTGGCGCCCAATTCTGCATGATGGTTAAAATGGTTTTCCATACCCATATCGGTTCGCGATAGATCACGGTCGACTCCAACCTGGTCTTGCATCAGAAATAGCCCGCAGTCATGCAGCAGTCCGGCTGTATAGGCCGAGTTAGCGTTAAATTCGGTGATAAAGGAAAGTTTGTACAGCTTCGCCGCAATCTCAGCGATGGCTCTGGAATGTTGCCAGATGTTGTTTAACGCCTTGGGGTTGCTGCAGAGATCAGATACTTTGCAGGCAAAAGCAAGGCTTAAGGCTCGGGTCATCCCTATCGAATAGATGGCTTCATTGACGGATGATATTTTTTTGCTGTAGCCAAACATAGGTGAGTTAACCGCATTCAGCATGCTAACCGTCATCGCAGGGTCATGAGAAATCAGTGCGACGATGCGATTCATGTCGGGCTCTGGTTTCTGAGATTCGCGGGTCAGACCGACGATACTCCAAGGACACGGAGGGATTTTGATGTTTTCGATGTTGAAGTCAGGTTGCATGGCAAGCTTGTTATCAGAATGACGAGTGTATTTAATCCTATAAGAAAAGCATTGGATTAGCAAGTCAGCGGGTGCAACTCACGAAAAATATTTTTCGTAAAAGCTAACAATTCCCTTGTTAAGTTACTACCCGCACACGGTGTCTGAAAAAATTAACCACGGGTCATTCAGTAAATATTCGGCTTACCCATTCAAGCCAAGAAAA
>CAIRBC010000360.1 GCA_903876685.1 uncultured Nitrosomonadales bacterium
CGCACCCTACGGCAAGGTTCATAGGGCACAATTCGGTCGGGGAATTTGCGACAGGGGTCTCTCCCGCAAGCGGGCGAGGGCGCGAACGAATCGCTACGCGTGTTGCACGCTAACCCGACCTACTGAACAATTAAACACCCGTCTTGCCATACCCTACATTGTCTTTGAAATGATCTCTTGGAAGAATTTTTTGATTTTTCTTAAAAAAATGATTGACGATTGTATTACTTTGGTAATACAATGCACTCACTTAATGATTTGCAGCATTAGCGAGTCATTAGATTAACTTTACTATTAACTTTAATTGAAAGGATTTACCATGAACAAGGCACTCTCCTTAGCGGCTCTCAGCAGTTTCGACTCAGTTGCAGAAGCACAAAAAAAGGTTATCAGCGACATCGTGGCTGCGCAAAAGGATATCAGCGCGAAGGTCATCGAAGCTTCCAGCAAGGCAGTCGCTTCCGCAGCCCCTTTTCTGGCTGGCAACACTTTTGCAAAAGATACGCTAGACAAGATTAATACTGCGTTTATCGGTGCTATCACCAACAAGGACGTGCAGAAGCTGCAAGATGAGATTCTGTCGACCTTTGATAAGCAAGTGTCGCTGAATCGTACCTTCCTGAAGAACGTAATTGATATAGTACCTGCAACGGTTTAATTTGTGAGTACAAGAAAAAATCGCAAGACTTTAAAATCTTGCGATTTTTCTTTTGATGAGTTAAAAGTTTACCCGCAGTACTGGCTACCCATTATTGATGCAAATTCTTTACATCCAACTCTCCTCGCTTCGTCAGCCCAAATAGGCCAAGCTTGAGAATTGCCTGCAACCTGTAACAATAGAGTGCAAGAAAAATATGATGCCAGAATAAGCATCGCCCGATATGCTCCACCCGATTTATTTTGCACAATCCGCATCCGGTCAAGACACGCGCTATACCATCAATTTCCTGTCAAATTAATTATCTTCAATAGCTAATCAAACAACCTGATTACAGGGGGATGCTTTATGAAAGCAATCGAAAAAAGAATTCCTTGGCGTAACGCATCCTTGCGACAGTCACTGGAATTACCAAAGACCTGCACAAAATTGAACGTACACTCACTGGCTAATTCATACCTTCTACCGGTCGAACATCCACAGGTCATGGCGTATATCGCCTCCTGTCAACCCGGCAATCCACTGATTTATGTCAGCCCGCAAATTGTCAATCTGGGTTTTCCCACAGAATCATGGCTGACTGAAACAAATTTTCGACTGCAAAAAATGCACGCCGCCGACTTTGAACATTTCAACCAGGCCTTGAGTGATAGCCACAGCAGCGGCCAAACATTTGATTGCTGCTACCGGCTATATGATGGCGGCGGAGCCATACACTGGTTCCACGATCGCGCCGAACTGGTCTGCGACGATTCAGGCGACCCTTTATTTATCAGCGGCGCAATGCTTGAAATTACCGAAAAAATGAAAATGCAAGAAGAATTGACAGAACGCCGTTACTGTCTTGAACGTATGGTTGAACAAAGAACCTTGGAACTTTTGAAGCGCATGACCTTGCTTGAATCCTGCAATGCGTCGTTATGCGACAAGCTTGCCTTTACCCGTCAAAAGATGAACAACCTAGTGCACGGCACTGCACCAACGACAGATAACGACCGAAGCATGATCGTCTGGCGCGTTGCCGCAGCAGGAGAAATTGCTTGAGCGTGCCAGGTAAAGCACTAACCCTCAAAATGAAGCGTCTGACTTTAAACAGGCCAATCTAATGGATGAAACCCATGCTGCAAGCGATGCTGCAACCGATATTATAAACCAGGCGTTTGGCGAAACTTCGGTGGTTTATTACACCGCCTCGGCACAAGGCTGCTTTGAAATAATATATATCAGCTTGAATGTACAACGGGTTCTGGGAATAAAACACGAAGCCTGCGTTGGCTATGCTCCCTTCTGGCAAGAACGTATACATAGCGATGATCTGGCACAACAGCTAGAAATATTTGCTGGACTTGCAAGGACGGGTTCGGCCAATCATGAATTTCGTTTACTGGACGACCAGAACAACCTGCGCTGGCTCAGCAATGAAGTGGCTTTCAGGCCTGAAGGTGCCTATCTGGCGGGTTGCCTGCGTGATATTAGCGTCATGAAAAACCTCTCAAAAAAGTATGCATATAGTCTGCATAAACTGAATACGCAGGAAAATTTTTATCTCACCCTATTGGATAGCCTGCCACTGCGACTCTTCTGGAAAGACCGCAACTCGGTATTTCGCGGTTGCAACCTGAACGGCGCGCGTGCACTGAATCTCGCTTCAACCCGGGAAATCATCGGCAAGACTGACGATGACTTCTGCACAAATCGTTTAGAGGCCATTCTGCTGCGCCAACAGGATCAACAGTTGATGACTCTGGGACAAGTAGGCTATCACGCACAGTCACCCGCCAGTGAAAGCGTTAACTCGCTGGAGATAACGAAAGTGCCGCTGTTTAACGAGCAAGATGAAGTTTGCGGGTTGCTGATCAGCCATGAAGATGTCAGCGCGCTTAAAAATAGCGAAAGATCCTTGAACAAATTCAAACGCGCGGTTGAACAAAGTTTAAATTGCATTTTCATTGCCGATGTGACCGGCAACATCGATTATGTCAATCCCGCATTCCTGGCTACTTATGGTTACGAAGCACAACAGGTGATGGGCAAAAGCCTGTCCGGTTTGAACCCGGAACATAGTTGGCCTGATGCCCGTTCCGAGATTTGGCAAGGGGTACTGGCGGGAAAGAACTGGAGCGGTGAACTGGCAAATCGCTCCAGGACAGGCACGGTTTGCTGGCATGCCTCCAGCTTGTCGCCGATTGTCGATGAACTCGGCGAGGTTACCTATTTGCTGGCCATCGAAAATAACATCACCGAGCGCAAGCAAATGGAACAAGCACTCGCCGAAAATGAATCCCGCTTGCGCGAAATTACCAGCACGGTCGGAGAAGGTATCTTCGTGGTAGACACCGGCGGTGCGATTACCTTTGTCAATCCGGCAGCGGCGAAGCAACTGGGTTGGAGCGTTAAAAACTTGCTAGGCAAAAATGCGCACCATACCTTTAATTGCAAGAGTCCGGGTTTAGCTGCCGAAACCCATAAAATACCGGACTTTTCGAATCACTGGATGGAAAAGATCAAGTATCAGCGCAAGGCACTGCGCAGCGAAAGCCAGTTTTTCAGGCACAAGGATGGCTCTCAATTACAGGTTTCGATTATTGCAACGCCGATCTATCGCGGCGCTCAGTTTAGCGGTGCGGTAGTGGCCTTTCATGACATCACCGAACAAAAATTTACGCAAAAATTGCTCAACGAAACCTTGCAGGAACTGCGCACCGTGCTGGATAACGCACAAATTGGCGTAACCTATGTGCGAAAAAATGAATTTTCCTGGACAAACAAGCATATGGAAAGCATGTTCGGCTATAGCGCAGGTGCGCTGCTCGGCAAACCAATAGAAACAATTTATGCAAAAGATGCAGAACTGGATATTCTGAATAGCAAAATAGTTCACCAACTCGCCAAGGGCTTTGTTTATGAACAGGAATGGTTGATGAAAAAATCCACCGGCGAGTTATTCTGGTGCCATCAGCGCGGTGTCGCTATCGATGCAAACGACCTTGCCAAGGGTAGCATCTGGATCATGCTGGATATAGACCGCCTGAAAAATACCGAACATATTCTGAAAGCCATGAACGGCACACTGACCGAGCGCGTCGATGAAGAAACCAGAAAAACCCTTGAAAATGAACGAATGCTGATCCAGCAAGGACGCAATGCGGCAATGGGCGAGATGATCGGCAATATTGCGCACCAATGGCGGCAACCACTGAGCACTCTGGGGTTGGTGGTACAGAACATTTATTCGGATTTTCAGGAAAGCAGTCTGAGCGAAGGGGTGTTGAAGAATTATGTGGAAGCAGCCAAACAGGCTATATCGCGCATGTCCTGCACCATCGATGATTTTCGCGATTTTTTCAGGCCGAATCGGGTGAAAGAACATTTTTCGCTGCATCAAGCGATTTGCGATGCCATTCAATTACTTGATGCCATGTTAAAAAACCATGAGATCGTGATTCATCTGACGGGAAGCGACCACCTGAAAACTCTGGGGCATCCTAACGAATTTTCTCAGGTCATACTCAATTTCATGACCAATGCCAAAGACGCGCTGGTAGAAAGAAAAATATCTCAGGGTCACATCGATATCGACTTGTCCGAGCGCGATGGCTGGGGCGTAGTCAGTATCAGGGATAATGCCGGCGGCATTGACAGCGCGACGCTGCATAAAATTTATGATCCTTATTTCACTACCAAAACCAACGGCACCGGCATAGGTTTGTATATCAACAAAACCATTATTGAAAAACACATGGATGGTCACATCGTTTGCCACAATCAGCAAGATGGCGCTGAATTCACCATCACCATTCCGCTGCAACATGAAGAAGCAGCTTTCAACAGGGACAAACCATGACTGACTACAGCCTGAGTGAACTCACCTTGCTTTACGTCGAAGATGATTCTGAAGAACGCGCGCAAGTGGCTCATTTTCTCCAGAAAAAATGTGCTCATTTGCTGCTGGCCAGCAATGGCATCGAGGCCTTGAAAATTTATGAGGAAAGCCGTCCGGACATGATCATCAGCGATATCATGATGCCGGAAATGGATGGTCTGACGTTTTCAGAAATCATCAAAAAGCGCAACCCCTCCATACCCATCCTGCTGACGACTGCCTTCAACGACGCTACCTTTCTGCACCGGGCAATCGATGTCGGAGTGGATAACTACGTCTTGAAACCCATCGATCTGTCAAAGCTCCATGCTGCCATCCTGAAAAGCGCGGAATTATTACTAAAAACCAGAGCCTTGGAAGTGGGGCGTGCGCAACTGGAGGCTTATCACAATCTGGCCGAAGAAGAGCGCGGACTGGTCTCTGAACTGATGAAACGGATGATGCAACCGGAACTAATGCATGATCCACTGGTAAAATTCTGGCTCCAGCCCGCAGATCGGGTCAGTGGCGATCTGGTCGCCTTCAGGCGTGCGAAAAACGGCCGTTTGTTTATCATGCTGGCGGATTCAACCGGTCACGGCCTTCCGTCCGCACTAAACCTGCTGCCGGTAAATCATATTTTTTACAGCATGGTCACCAAGGGGCTACAGGTTGCACAGATCGTCGAAGAAATGAACTGGGCGGTCAACGAGCAATCTCCGGTAGACCGCTTCGTGTCCGCCTTTGTCGCCTGCATCGATACACAGAATCGGGTAATAGAATCCTGGAATGGCGGCATTCCGACTGCGATGTTAATCAACGAACAAGGCGATATCGTGCATTCGTTCCCCCCAAACAACCTGCCTTTGGGCATACTAGACCGGTCTTTTACCGCGCAAACGGAAGTCTTTCAATGGTCTAGTCAGAGCCAACTGGCTATTTATTCAGATGGTTTCGTCGAAGCGGAAAATCAGCTGGGAGTCGCATGGGGAGAAGATAATATCCGCTGCGTGCTCAAGCAAACAGCAATCACACAACGATTTGAAGCGTTGACCAGTCACTTACACTACTACCTGGGTGAGAAACCCGCATTCGACGACATGACCTTGCTGATGGTAGACTGCACGGTCTGAGAGACTCGTAACCGTTTCAAGTTAATCGCCACAATAAAATTTTTAAACGGGCTGACTGTTTTTTGCACTAAGGAATTCAAATGGGAACAACTTACCATAATGACGTGGTGGCTTGGGCAAACGAACAGGCTGCGTTATTACGTTCTGGTCAATTTTCCGCCATCGATATTGAAAACATTGCAGAGGAAATCCTTGACGTGGGTAAAAGCGAACAACGTGAATTAACCCGTCGCATGGCGGTATTGTTGGCGCATTTGCTAAAGTGGCAATTCCAGCCCGAACGGCGCTGTAATAGCTGGGCGAATACGCTTAAACATCAGCGAAAATCACTAGAGTTGCATTTGAAAAAAGTACCCAGTTTACGGCCAAAACTTGCCGAAACTGATTGGCTAGAGGCGATCTGGACCGATGCCCTGGTGATTGCAGAACAAGAAAACTGCCTCGATATTTTTCCAGAAAGCTGCCCTTGGACAATTGAAAATACCCTCTCCAGTGAGTGGTTACCTGAGTAGCTATTTCGAATTATTTCTGACCGTTAATAACACAAGAGGACGTCAATAAGCGTAGCGCACTGCACCGTATGACAATTTAAAATTATCCACTCAATACGGCTATTCAAAAATGGTATAGATTTGCACCTGCACAAGTTTTAGTAAATATTCGACTAACCCATAGCCGTCCCATAACCCCCCTCATCCAATGGGTTTCGTAGGGTGCGTTTACGCACCAGAATTTATGAGGTATCGCAAATGGTGCTGCAGCGCCCCCTACACTCAAGGCTATGTTTTTACGA
>CAIRBC010000361.1 GCA_903876685.1 uncultured Nitrosomonadales bacterium
CCCCCTTCGGGGGAGGGAGCGGTTTGGCTTGGTGCGCTTACTCCAAAATGGTGCGCAAGCGCACCCTACGGCAAGGTTCATAGGGCACAATTCGGTCGGGGAATTTGCGACAGGGGTCTCTCCCGCAAGCGGGCGAGGGCGAGTATGTCGCTGCGCGAGTTTCACGTTAACGGGCATAGCAAAAAAACCACCCCTGATAATGAAGCTAGCCATGTCCGTTTCCCTGATGAACCCACTAGCCACTCCACTAGCTTGCTAAAAGACAGCAACCAAGTGGCTGGTTATCTCCCCAACCCTCTGATGGAACAACCAGCCATTCGACCAGGTTTGCAGAAGACCGCAGCCAAGTCGCTGGCTATCCCGTAAGCGGGCGAGAGAGCGAACGAATCGCTACGCGTGTTTCACGTTAAAAAACCAAGTCACTGCCATGCTAAGGACTGACTGAGGATGCAGCTGGAACCGCCAATTGCAGTGCCTTTGCCTCCTGATCTTGCTTGACCATTTGCTTCACCTGCTCACGACTCTCCACGGGCACTTTGCTAAAGGCACGATATTTTTCACGTGCCGCCTTGCGCTGCTCCGGTGTCAGCTTGCTCCATGCTTCCAACCGACTGTGGAAACGTTTTTTTTGCTCTATCGTCAAGGTAGGATAACGATAGGCGGTTTTAAGCAGGCGGTTCTGCTGTTTTTCAGGCAACTTGTCCCACTGAAGCGCCAGGGGGGTAAGTGCTTCCTGCTGACTAGGAGTAAGCGAGCGCCACGCTACCGTGGCTGCCTCAACCTGCGCGCAAAAACCAAACCATAAAATAGCAAGAATCAGTAATTTTTTCATAGCCCTGAGCGAGGATTGCTATCTACAAAAACTTCCAAAGGCATATCATCGGTCAAAATGGCAGCATCCAGACGAGCAAGTTCAACCTCGTGAGCATGCTGCCAATAATTCAGCCCGCCGAACAGGATGGTCACCAACAAGATAACCATCGCCACTTTTTGCTGAGTGGAATGCGGCATAAACCAGTGGACGACATGTCCGGTGCTCAGCACTGACACCGGCTTGCATTGCAACTGTCTCTCCAGCGCCATGTTGCGAGCCTGGCTCAATGCTGTAACTGTGCGCTCATCCATACGCTGCACGGCACTGGTTAATAATTGCGCAACACGCTCAGGAGCGAGTTCCGGCTGGCTAGTCAAATTGTTATTCATGGCAACTCTATTCCTTTCTCTTTTAAAGTCACTGCAATCGCGTGCGCGGCGCGAGAACAATGGGTTTTTACGCTTCCTTCAGTGCATCCCATGGCTATGGCGGTTTCTGCCGTGTCAAATCCTTCCCAGTAACGCAGCAGGAAGGCTTCGCGTTGACGTGGCGGCAATTTAATCAGTGCACTTTCAATCAAGGCAACTATCTGCCTTTGTTGCAAGGATTCATAAGGTGCGGCGGGAGCGCTCTGATTCTCGTCATCTGTCAGGTAATCGAGCGGATCATAGTCAGCCTCTTCCTGTTGCGGCGTAAAAGAAGAGAATAAGGTAGTCCAGGCATTATGCACCTTTTGCCTGCGATAATAATCACGTATGGTATTTTGCAATATACGCTGAAATAGCAGCGGCAATTCCTCAGCCGGCTTGTCCCCGTATTTTTCGGCGATCTTGATCATTGCGTCCTGGACTATATCCATCGCGGCATGCTCATTACGCACGGCATATAATG
Source organism: uncultured Nitrosomonadales bacterium (assembly GCA_903876685.1). Classification (GTDB taxonomy): domain Bacteria; phylum Pseudomonadota; class Gammaproteobacteria; order Burkholderiales; family Gallionellaceae; genus Gallionella. The sequence continues at coordinate 1,706 of CAIRBC010000361.1, forward strand.
CCTGCTTGTAAGCGCGACGTTCTACCGTCGAGAGAAATTCCGATAATTCGGTGCGGCTAACCAGTTTGATTGCTCCTTGCAAGAGTGCTTATGGTAACAAATTGTTGCCATAGTCGTGCAAATTTTCATCTCCACAAGGCCACTTAATAAATCGAAACAATTTTTTCTGCACCTTTCATTAAAAAATAGTTTGTCAGGTGCTGATCTCGACTGTCGGCAATCTGAAGCGCGTGATATTCTTCGGTATCCTTTATGCAATTGTCTGCACACATGTCCGTCACTATCAAAACCCCGCAAGAAATCGAAAAAATGCGCATTGCCGGTCGATTGACCAGCGAGGTGCTCGACTATATTGACCCTTTTGTCATCGCAGGGGTTTCAACCAACGAACTGGATCGACTATGCCACGATCTGATCGTAAACGTGCAAAAGGGCATCCCCGCGCCGCTTAATTATGCACCGCAAGGACATACGCCCTACCCGAAATCAATTTGCACCTCGATCAATCATCAGGTTTGCCACGGGGTGCCCAGCGAAAAGTTGCTGAAGAACGGAGATATCGTCAATCTGGATATTACCGTGATCATGGACGGCTATCACGGGGATAGCAGCCGGATGTTTTATGTAGGCGAACCCTCCATCCAGGCCAGACGACTCTGTGAAATCACCTGGCAATCGTTATGGCGCGGTATCCGTGTGGTCAAGCCGGGTGCTTATCTGGGTGACATCGGCCATGCCATCCAGAGCTTTGTCGAACCCTTGGGCTATAGCGTAGTGCGCGAATTCTGCGGACATGGCATCGGTACAAAATTTCATGAAGCGCCGCAAGTGCTGCATTATGGACGTCCTAAAACCGGACTCAGACTCGAAGCCGGTATGACCTTCACCATCGAACCGATGATCAATGCCGGCAAGGCTGCCATCAAAAATCTGGGCGATGGCTGGACAGTCGTCACCAAGGATCATAGCCTGTCCGCGCAATATGAACATACGCTGCTGGTTACCCAAACGGGCTTTGAAGTGCTGACGGTTTCAGAAGGCTGCCCTCCCCCGCCCAAGCCCTGATGATTAACGCAGGTTTATCGTGAAAGTTATCATTCTGGGCGCAGGATTGCTCGGGGTCACTTCAGCCTGGTATCTGGCTGAAGCGGGTCACGAGGTTACGGTTATCGAACGTCAACCGGGTGTGGCGCTAGAAACCAGCTTTGCCAACGGGGGACAGATTTCAACCTGCCATGCCGAGCCTTGGGCCAATCCGTCCGCACCGTGGCAAGCGTTAAAATGGCTGGGGCGTGAGGATTCGCCTTTATTATGGCGCTTACGCGCCGACCGGGCGCAGTGGGTCTGGGGCTTGCACTTCTTGCGTGAATGCCTGCCGCACTGTACACGGGCTAACATTGCCGCCATCATGCGACTGGCATTGTATAGCCGGGAACACCTGGGAATTTTACGACGTGAACTAAATCTTGGTTATGACGCACTACAACGTGGCATTCTGCACTTTTATACTGATCCGCGCGAATTCGAACATGCACTCCCGCAGGCTGCCTTGATGCAACAATACGGCTGTGAGCGCATACCGAAAAGTACCGCAGAATGTTTGCAGATCGAGCCTGCACTGAAATATTCCACGCAACCCATCATCGGCGGCACCTATACTCGCGAAGATGAATCGGGAGACGCACATCAGTTCGTACAAGCTCTGGCTAAACATTGCATCGCCCGGGGCGTAAATTTTCATTTTGGACGACACATCAAGGCGCTGAAGGTGCAGACTGACTGCATTGCCAGTTTGTCTCTGGCTGATGGCACTACTCTGACGGCAGATCGCTATGTGGTCGCACTCGGCAGTTTTTCCCCCTTGCTATTGCGCAGCATCAAGCTGAATATTCAGGTCTATCCGGCCAAAGGCTATTCGGTCACCATACCCGTCAATGAAAATAGCATGGCGCCGACCGTCAGCCTTACCGATGATGGATACAAACTGGTGTTTTCGCGACTCGGTGAACGCTTGCGGGTAGCCGGCACAGCCGAATTTACCGGTTATGACACCACCCTCAATCCAGCCCGCTGCAAGGCGCTCTTGAAGCGAGTAGCCTGCATCTTCCCACAGATCAACCAAGCTAGCGGCCTTGAACTCTGGGCAGGGTTGAGACCCGCCACACCCGGCAATGTACCCCTGGTCTGCCCGACAAAATATGACAACCTGTTTCTCAACACCGGTCACGGAACCCTGGGATGGACGATGGCCTGCGGCTCCGGAAAGTTGTTAGCCGACCTCGTGACAGGCCGGGTACCTGACCTAAATCCGGCACCTTATGCAATTTTGTAAAAACAGACATCCTCATTTTTTGGACAAAAATTGGTTGAATCAACCCAAAAAATCGTAGCGCATTGCGCCGAAAAATAATTTAAAATTTCTCACTACCCCTAGGCATTAGTCAACCGATTAACCAATGCCGCCTGCTCGGGAAATAGTTGCAAGAGTACCTCCCTGCAACCGATTTCAAAATCAGCAAAGTCAAAGCCAGGCGCCACTGTACAGCCTACCAGAGCAAACCCTAGTCCCCCTGAAAGCTCGGCACCGAACCAGCAACCCGCCGCAACCACCGCCTGAAAGGAATCACCGGCAGCCAGATCCGATCCAAGCCGCACCGCCTGATAAGTTCCATCCGCTGCAAGGACATGCACCGTCAGTGGTGCTCCAGCATAAAAATGCCACAATTCATCGGATTTGATGCGATGTAGCGCAGAAAAATCACCCTGTTCGAGCATGAAGTAAATTGACGTACAAATTGATCGTTCCCCTGCGAACCGTTCAGGCAAAGCAGCCGCCGCTATGGTGTCGGTAGACCGGTAGACTTCCCGATACCAGCCGCCTTCCGGATGCCTATGCAGTCCAAGCTTTTGAATTAATTCTGTTGCCACAAATTCAGTCATCTGTTAACTCCCTGATCATGAATCACCTCCAAACAATAAAAATCCAGAGCCATCCGAGCCTGCACGCTGCCTTCAAGGCATATCTGTAAATAGCCAAGCCAAAATCATGCTAAAGTCCAAACCTGTGCAACTTGCACCGAATCTGCCCTTCAGGAACAGCCCTATGAAATACCGATTACTTGCGCTGCTGACCGCGCTATTATTGCTCAACCCGGCGCATGGCGCAGAGAAAAGCCTGACTTTTATCCATGTCAATGATGTCTATGAATTACAACCCCGTCAAGGCCTGGGTGGTGTCGCATTTTTAGCGACGCTGCTTAAAGAATACCGTCTGCAAGATCCACAACTGGCTTTCACCTTTGGCGGTGACCTGCTTTCCCCATCCTGGTTATCCGGCATGTCGAAGGGTAGCCAGATGATCGAGGCGATGAACGCGCTGGGTCTGGATGTAGCAGTGCCCGGTAATCATGAATTTGACTTCGGCGCGGAAAATATGCTCAAGCAGATTGGCGCCTCCCATGCGACCTGGTTGGCAGCCAATATGTCCACGCCTGAAGGGTCGCCACTACCGAGTATCAGGCGGCATCTTATCCGCGAAATGAACGGCGTCAAGGTAGGTTTTTTTGGTGTAATCACTCCGCAAACTGCCACCACCTCAAAGCCAGGCAATCAGGTGATATTCACCCCATTTTTGGAAAATTCGCGCAAGCAAGTCGCAGAACTCAAGGCTGAAGGCGCCCAACTGATTGTCGCCCTAAGCCACCTGCTGCTGAGTGAAGACCGGCAACTGGCCGCAGAGGTAAAGGGCATCGATCTGATTTTAGGAGGCCATGACCATGACCCTATCGCCATTTACGAACAGGGCGTGTTAATTGTCAAATCCGGCTCGGATGCACAATATATCAGTATCGTGAAGCTGATTACCCATGATGATCAACCCGGCAAGCCACTACACTGGCAACGAGCTTGGCAGGTGCGACCGGTAGCGGATGTGGTCGCCGATCCCAGCGTACAGTCACTGGTAACGCGTTGGCAAAAGGGACAGGACGAGGCGCTGGATATATCGCTGTCAAGCGTCCCGACAGCCTTCAATAGTCTGCAACAGGAGGTGCGTACCCGCGAAAATGCGCTGGCTAACCTGATTGCCGATGCCATGTGTCAGGCAGTAGGCGCTGAGGTAGCTTTGTTCAATGGCGGAGGACTGCGGGGTAATCGCAACTATCCGGCGGGTTATGCCTTCACACCCAGGGATATTTTAACGGAACTCCCTTTTGGCAACGTCACCGTGCTACTTGAAATCAATGGCCTGGATTTACTGACGACACTGGAGAGCGCCCTGAGTCAAGTGGAAAATGCGGGGGGCCGCTTCCCTCATGTAGCGGGCATGAAGGTAAGCTATGATCCCGGACGACCCGCCGGCCAGCGGGTGGTATCGGTACAGGTAGGCGAGGCCCCGCTGGATCTCAAGAAATCCTACAAACTCGCCACCACCGATTATTTAGCTTCTGGCAAGGATGGCTATGCTGCGCTGCTACATGGGACTTTGCTAATCGATGCCAGTGCCGCCACCCTGCTGGCCGATCAAGTCAAGCAATGGCTGCTCGCCCACCAAGACTGGCAGCCGCGACTGGACGGGCGGATGACCAAACTGACTGCCAAATGAATCCGGCTCTGCCAGTCGGGGTTAGCAGCGGCGATGCCAACCTGCAGTTGCTTACGCTGCTATGCCCTCTTGCTTCGCATCCTCGTTTGATACCCTTTGGCTGTTTGGATCATCAGCTTCAACTTGAGCTTGCTGGGCTTGGATTGTTTTATCATGGACAACTGCTTCGTGATCAGTCTTGATTGGCGTGGCGACTGACCTTGGCTTTCGTAACATATCCGCTTGCTCTGGATACCAGGACTGTGTATCCAGCTTGGCATTGCGTATTCCCATATCCCTTAATAACAGCATAGCCTTCTTGGGATCAGCAAACATGCGTGGTTGTTTTTTGCGTCTATCGACTAAAATAGCATCACCGCCGCGCCGTGTTTCTGCCTGAAGTACAAAGGCTGCACCCTGCGCCTTGAGGGTGACGTTCACCACCCCACCAGACTCTACCGTTGCTCTAAACTGCTCTAAGGTAAATTGTTGCATTTTGCACGCCTGAACTGATTATATAGTGGCATTGTACATTAATTACACCCACGAATAACCGGATACAGACGCTCCTGTCGCAGATTTTTCAGCCTATATACTTTAGCCTGAGTGCTATTTTATTCACTTTACCTACGCTGGTTTTCTCGATAGCATCGACGAACCTGGCCTGTATCAGCAGCACCTGCTTGCCAATCTGACCTTTGTCCATATAGTCTTTCATATGATGCAGGATGTCTTTTTCCGTGAGTTGCTGACCCGATTTCAGGACGATCAGGGCGAGCGGCCTTTCTCCCCATTTATCATCCGGTGTACCAATAACCGCTGCTTCGCTGACCGCGTGATGATTGGTGAGCATATCCTCCAGTTCCAGTGAAGAAACCCATTCCCCGCCAATCTTGATCACATCCTTGGTTCTATCGGTAATCTTGAGGTAAGCCTGCTCATCAATATAGGCTCTGTCATTGGTATGCAGGTATCCGCCAGCCCACAGCTTCTCGCTGCTTTTCGCATCTTTCAGATAGCCCTGTGTGAGCCAGGGTGCCCTGACGACAATTTCGCCACTGGTCTTTCCATCATGCGGGACTGCTTGCATATGCTCATCGACAATTTCAAGCTCGACAAACGGGATCGCTATCCCCGTTTTACAGCGAATCTCCACCTGCTGCTCCAGAGACCACTGTTCCATTCCTGGCTTCAGTTGCGCAAGACTCAATACTGGGCAAGTTTCAGACAAACCATAGCCACCAAACACATCTATGCCCTTACTTAACGCCATCAGGCACAACGCCTTGGAAAGCGGACCACCACCCACGACCACTTTCCACTTCGACAAATCCATCGTCTGTGCCTTCGGGGATTTTAAAAGCATATGCAACAGCGTGGCGACGCAATGAGAAAAAGTGACTTTTTCCCTGTCAATCAATTCCAACAGATGATCCGGAATGTAGCGCCCGGGATAAACCTGTTTGACACCCATCAAGGTTGCGATATAAGGCAAGCCCCAGGCATGCACATGGAACATGGGGGTGATTGGCATGTACACATCCCTGTTGTGGAAACTGCCTTGTCCCTGGCGAATATTGAAAGCGCTCATCACCGACAGGGTGTGCAGCACCAGTTGGCGATGCGAAAAATAAACGCCCTTGGGCTGTCCGGTGGTTCCGGTGGTATAAAAAGTGGTTGCGATGGTATTCTCATCGAAATCCGGGAAATCAAAACGATCGCTGGAGGCAGCCAGCATGGCTTCATATTCACCGGTAAAGTCCAGCTGAGTTTCCGGGAGAGTATCGCTGTCATTCAACAGGATATACTGCCTGATACCATCTATCCTGCCCTTGATATGCGTCAGCAACGGGGTGAAATCGCTGTGAATCAGCAGTACATCGTCTTCGGCATGCCCCATCGTAAACAGAATCTGTTCAGGCGAAAGTTTTACATTGATGGTATGTAACACCGCACCCAGCATAGGGACTGCAAAAAAACATTCCAGATAACGGTGACTGTCATAATCCATGATGGCAACCGTATCGCCCGGTTTAACGCCGCTGTTGCACAGCATATTGGCCAACCGGTGTATGCGTTTACCAAACTCCCGATAAGTGATACGCACTTTATCCTGGTATACGATCAGTTGATCGGGTGAGGTCCTCAACGGATTTGTCAGAATATTCTTGATCAGTAGTTGATACTGAAAGGCTGAACCAGTTGGTTCAATTTTTTTATAACTCATGGTTTAGCCCCATAAAATCCACACACAGTTCGTCCAGAAATTGACATAGCACCGGTTCAGACCCATGTTAAGTCACCGCCTCCAACCGATCCCCTTAACAGCAAGCATAGCCTCAGCTGTCAGCAAAATCAACCCGGCTTCCGTCACCCCGGACTGGATAAAATAGCCCGGAGCCACCCGACAACGTATAACCCGAAAAATCCAAAAATAGATAAA
>CAIRBC010000362.1 GCA_903876685.1 uncultured Nitrosomonadales bacterium
AGCAGCCTCTTTGCACAAATTGAAAGCCAGGAAGCCAGTGTGGCCAAGGCGCAAGACTGTTCCCCGCTGCTCTCGCGCTTGGGGCATGAGAGTGATGCAGCACAGGCTGAAGTGGGTGTCAGGAAATCCGCCTACTGGCCGCAACTAGCGGTGCGATATGATAAGCAGGCTGGTCCGTTCACCAGCAATTTTGATCGGTTGTTAGTAACTGCGGATATGCAAATTGGTGCGGGTTTGTCGATTGTTCACGGTGTCAATGCGGCGCAGTCTAGGGTTGAGGCTGCAAAATTGGGGATCGAAAGCGCTGCACGGGATGTGGCGCAGCAGGTTTCGTCTGATTGGAATGATTATACTGCCGGGCTGGATCGTCTGGATAATGCCTATAAGGCCAGCCTGATTTCCGACGCGGTATTCGATTCCTATACCCGACAATATACCGCTGGCAGAAAATCCTGGCTGGATGTGATGAATGCTCTGCGCGAGGTCAGTCAATCCAAAGGAACGGTGATTGATGCTTATTCGCAGATGATGAGTTCAGGGATGAAGTTGATGGTGCTCACTGGCAAGCTCAATGCAAGCAATCAGGGACAAACACGATGACGGAGTGCCCTTCATCAAGAGACATTTCATTCAATGAAAACTTTAATTCATGATTTCTACTGATATTTTCGAATACGCGGCGAGACTTTCCGGTCAGGCGATATCGCGTGCTTATCTGGACGACATCGTGGCTGAAATCGGTGTAGAAGACATACCGGAGGGTCAGGCTGCGGCAATATTTAATCAGGCATGGCGGGTCGCGAAGCTGCAGGGTGAACCTGGCGTGTTGAATTTGCCGGGTCAACTGGATTGCCCGTTTGTCGCGTACCATGCCAGTTCAGGTTGGCTTGCGGTATTGGCAATGAATGCCAATGGCAGTTGGGTGACGCAAAATGCGCAAGGACAAAGAGGCGTGGTTGAAAGCCTGGAGCTTTGTGAGTGTGTATCCTTGCCGCACAAGGACGAAAATCCAGATCAGAAATCGACCACCTCGACACTGGTCTGGAATTCGCTTTGGAAGCACAAGGCGATCTATATCGAAGCGCTGCTGTCCATTTTTGTCGTCAATTTTTTGACACTTTCCACTTCAATGTACTCAATGCAGGTCTACGACCGCGTGATACCCAATCAGGGCTTTCAGACACTCTATGTTTTGACTGCGGGCGTATTTGTGATGATTATGTTGGAGTTGTTGCTAAAACATGTGCGCAGCACTGCACTGGACAGAGCTGCAACGGCCATTGATGCGGAACTGTCAGAATGGTTTTTCAGGCGGTCTATCGGCATTCGTCTGGAGTGCAGGCCGCAGATGATCGGTAGTTTTGCTTCGCAGATTAGTGGCTATCAATTTATTCGTGTGGTGTTCAGCGCCACCACATTGTTTGTGTTGGCAGATGTGCCTTTTGCTATTTTTTTCATACTGGTGATTATGCTGATTGGCGGCTGGCTAGCGATAATTCCGTTGGTTTTGTTGCCATTATCGCTGTTTATCGGGATGGTTATTCAGCGCCAGCTTGAGCGCAGTACCAAAGCAAACCAAGGGGAAGCCAACAAGCGTGCAGGGCTAATGATCGAATCGCTGGATGCAGTAGAAACACTGAAGGCCAATTCGGCCGACTGGAAATTGCTGGGACGCTGGAACAGACTGGTCGCAAGCGGTGCCGAATCCGAAGATGTGGTCAAGCAATACTCCAACTTGTCGCAACATGTAACGGTGGGACTGCAACAACTGGGTTATGTGGCAATGATCGCACTGGGTGCGTATCTGGTGACACAGAACCAGCTTACCATGGGTGCTTTGATCGCCTGCTCCATCATCGGTAACAGGGCGCTTTCTCCTGTTACACAGTTGTCTGCGGTAATGGTTCAGTTGGTACAGGCCAGAGTGGCTGCTGAAGGATTGAATAGTCTTATCAAGCTACCCAATGATATAGATGATCAGTTGCATGGGATGATTCCCGGCCACATCGAGAGCAGCTTGCGTTTTGATCAAGTGAAATTCAGTTACGGGAACAAGGAATTGATCGCACTGGAAATTCCCAAGCTGGAGATTAAACCCGGTGAGCGGGTAGGTGTGCTGGGATCCATCGGCTCCGGCAAGAGTACCTTGGTCAAATTAGCCTCTGGTCTGTATCGACCGGCTCAGGGCAGCCTGTTTCTAGGTGGAATGGATATGGTTCATATCGCCAGTCAGGTAATACGCGAAAAAATAGCTTATTTGCCACAGGATTACCGGTTGGTCAGCGGTACCTTGCGCGATAATTTGCAGTTGGGTTTGCCGGATCAGGGCGATGAGACGATTCTGGCAGCGGCCAAACAAACTGGCTTGCTGGATTTGATCGTCAATCATCCCAAGGGCTTATCCCTACCGATTTTCGAAGGTGGTGCAGGTGTTTCAGGCGGGCAGCGTCAGTTGATCGGTTTGACCCGGATGTTACTATCCAAGTCTGACATATACATACTGGATGAGCCGACGGCCTCGATGGATTCTGGTACAGAGGCTACGGTGGTCGCTGTGTTGGGTGCTATCGCCGCAACGGGTGCGACGATGTTGATCGCGACTCACAAGTCCGCTTTGCTGCCGCTGGTTGATCGTTTGCTGGTTGTTCATGGTGGAAAGTTAACCATCGATGGACCTCGGGATTTGGTGTTGGCACACTTGTCCGGACAAACGCTGCCCAATCGTGCAAGTTAATTGACAGGAGCATGAATTTATGGGAACGCAGGTGACACATGGCATTTGATCGGCATTCTTTACCCGGGACGGGCGGTCGTGCACTGGTACTGGTCAGCACATTTTCGACGCTGGCTGTGCTGGTTTTTGCTTATTTTGCTCAAATTGACCAAATTTCTCGTGCCACAGGGCAGGTCATTGCCAGTTCACGCAATCAGGTGATCCAGTCAACGGATGGCGGGGTCATACAGCAGTTGCATGTACATGAAGGTGATCGGGTCAAGCAAGGGCAGGTGTTGATTACTTTTGATAATGTAAAAGCGGAAACGGCTTATCTTGAAGTCAGAGCCAGGGTCGCCGGGTTGGAGGCGGCACTGGCACGTCTCAATGCAGAAATGTTGGGTGGAAGCCCGCATTTTCCGGAAATGCTCAGCGAATATCCCGTGATACGTGCGAATCACGAGAGCCTTTTCACAAAACGCCAGTCGGCACTTTCTGAGGAAATTGCCTCGTTGAAAGAGATGCTGGAGATGGCAAAGGCAGAACTTGATATCAATCAACCGCTGCTGGCCAACGGGGATGTCAGTCTCGCCGATATACTGCGGTTAAGACGTCAGGTAGCCGAGCTTAAAGCACAAATATCGAACCGGCGAAATCATTATCTACAGGACACCCAAACCGAACTCTCAAAAGTCCAGGAAGATCTGACCATGTCACGGCAGGTGCTCCAGCAGCGTAAAGACCAGTTGGATCATTCGGCGATCAAGGCACCTATGGACGGCATCGTGCGCAATGTGCGCATTACTACACGCAGTGGAGTGGCCAAACCGGGCGAGGAAATCATGCAAATCGTGCCGGTGGATGACCAGTTGATTATCGAAGCTAAAGTCAGCAATTCGGATATTGGGTTCACCAAACTGGGTTTGCCGGTGACGATCAAGCTGGATGCGTATGATTACTCGATATACGGGGTAATGAAAGGTACTGTGACCTATATCAGTGCGGACACCCTGATCGATGAAACCCGCGTGACCAACGAGAAACCTTTTTATCGGGTGCAAGTTGTCGCCGATGGCAAAGGGTTTAATGGTCGTCCGGCAGAACAGATCGTCATACAACCTGGCATGACGGCAACGGTTGAAATCAAAACCAGTAGCACCTCGATGCTGAGGTATTGGCTTAAACCGATCCTGAAAACTGTTTCGGAATCGATGGGAGAGCGTTGATTTAGCTTCTATTTTTTTAGGCAGATGGGGCGGAGTGACCTACGCCCAAGGCGGTCAATACCGACAGAGCCTGAAAGATTGCGATCCCGACCAGCACTGAGGCAAATTGCCCCTTGTCCATGAGTGGGCCGAAAAACAGCGGTGCCACGGCTAAACCGATGTCTAGTCCGGAATAGACAAAGCCGTAGATCCGGCCATAGGCGGCCTGGCCAAAACGGGCGGTCGCGGCGCGGCGTACCAGCAGATCTCTGGATGGGCCGGCAATGCCAGAGAAGAAGCCAATGCCGCCCATGACGGGCAAAACTGCCCAGGGTTGAATCACGGCAAGCGATAAAATCAGTGCTAGTGCCGCCGCGATGCTCAGGGCGATCGCAATGATATGGTCATGCATATGGCGTTGCGCGATGAAACCCCCGACAAAAATACCCAGCGCGGCGACCAGCAGGAAAGTGGAGAGCGCAGAAGCGGCCACCGTCAGCGACAAGCCATAGATATGCTGCAACACAGGAGTACCATAATTCTGGAAGGTGCCAAAAGCGGTTGTGGTCAGGAAAAAAAAGGCGAAACACAACCATATTGTGCCTACACCCAGAAAGGCGAAAGTGCCATGGGTAGTGGCTATAGTCTGTTTGACGGGGGCAGATTCGAGCTGTGCGCGAAATAGCCAAAGCAGAATAATGGCAGGAAGTGCTACCAGGCCGGCCGCAATGGCAGCAATCTGCCAGTTGCTTATCGAGGCAAGGCCAATCAGGAACATCGGTGCCAGTGCCCAGCCCAGATTGCCCGAAATTCCGTGGATAGAGAAGGCATGTCCGAGTCGAGCAACGGATACTTTACGGTTGAGTACCGTGAAGTCCGAGGGATGTAGCACGCTGTTGCCCAGACCGGCAAGACCTGCGACCACCAGTAAATCAGCCAAATTATGCACTAGCAATCCCAGACCCAGACCGGCAAGCAGAAAACAGCTCATGCCGAATAGCAGCACACGCACCGGCCCCAGACGATCGACTGCAAATCCTGCAAGCGCTTGCCCAATGCCGGAAACGACAAAAAAAACGGTCATGCTGAGTCCAATTCCGGAATAGTCCAGACCGAAAGCGGGCATTAGCCAGGGAAATAGCGGCGGAATCAGCAGATGGAAAAAATGCGAGGTTCCGTGGGTCAGGCCGATCAGTGCGATGACCGTCGTATCACGCTGTGCAGGAGGCAAGTCAGTGGTATGGGGGATAGGCATGGGGCAGGTTCAAGTTACTTTAGCAGGTTGGATTGTACTGCTGAAATGCGTTGCTCATGGTATTTACTGCTGATTTGTCACACACTGGCAGCTTGCTTCAGTCTGAGGCAACCGGACGTATACAGTAATGCGGCAGCGTTAAAACACAGATAAACGGCGTAGCTGAGCAGATAAATCAGAGCACATCGTTCTAGTGTCATGCCGTCGGCAAACAGCCATAGCAGCAGTGCCAACAGTGGCAGAGATAGCAACTCACCGGTAGCGATCAGTCTGGTGCGATGGGTGGCGTACAGACCGAACAGAAACAGCCACGAGGCGATGCGGATCCAGCTTCCGGCGAGGAATAATCCGGCGGTTTTATCGCTCACCGTGAAACGGGTGTCATAAAGTGTAGAGAGCATACTGTTCTGGTTGACGTAGATCAGCAGCAGCAAGCATGCTGCCGGGAGCAGCACGATTATCCCGGCACGCAACATTTCGTGTTTGAAGTGTGAGGTGCCACTGCTGCTAAGGCGTGGCAGAAAGATCAGGGAGAGCACACCCGCCGCCGTGCTGGTCACCCAGTCGCTACAGCGCCATAGCCCTTGCAGGAATCCTACCTCTTCCCAGGATAGCATTCCGGAAAGCAGGCCGCGTATCAGCAACATCGAGACCGGGCTCAGGATGCCGATGGACAGGCCTACCGGGACATATTTCAGCAATTTTCGAAAATCTGTCACTACCCCCAGCAAATCTTTGCGCAGATAGCGCCAGATCGCAGTTGCGATGCAAGAAAGTGCGACGCATTGCAACAGCATCAAGCCAGTCAGGGATAAGCCCAGTCCTGCACCCAGTGCCATCAGCACCCATGACAGGGAGCTTAGCAGAGTCAAGCGCAACATACGCGATTGCTGGTGTTTGCCCAGCCAATAAGCGTTAAGCGTGGCAGGGATGACCATGAGGACACCGGTAACGGCTGCGAGCAAAAATAGCATGGTTGCAACTTTAGCTTGGGTGAGCAAGTCTGCCAGCCAGGGAGCAGACAAGGCAATCAGCAACGCCATTAGGGATGAAATACCCATGCCCAGTTTGAGTGCGGATTTAAGCAGGCTATGTTCGTTATCTGGGTCGCGACTTTGGGCAATCATCACGGTTAAACCCTGCAATACGCCCGCCAGCGTCACCGCATTAACCAGTTCCACTACCGATTGCAGTTGTCCCATTAGTCCCACCAAGACTGGACCTCCAGACAAGGCCAGCACTTTGTCCAGTCCCGCGCGTATTAAAAGCTCGATCAGGATGATGGCAAAGGCGGCTAGAATATTTTGAATCGAAGTGAATGCCGGCATATTACGGACTTAAAGCCACAAACTTTGATGATACACCGTGTGACCGCAAACCATAGCATTGAAAGCTTTGATCGGTATTGGCGTAAAGGTGCGTCATGAGTTATCATGCGCCATCGTTGCAATGGTGGAATCCCTGGTAACGAACTATTAAATCGAAATCGATAGTCACCTATAAATTACAACTTTAAAGCCGATGCGCATCCTGATCAGCAATGACGATGGTTATTTCGCACCCGGCTTGGCCAGGTTGGCCGAACATCTGGCTAAAATTGCCGACATCGTGGTGGTGGCACCAGAGCGAGATCGTAGTGGTGCCAGCAATTCTCTGACGCTGGATCGTCCGCTTAAGCTAAGCCGCGCCGCTAGTGGTTTTTATTATGTTAATGGCACCCCGACGGATTGCGTTCATCTGGCGGTTACCGGCATGCTTGATCAGCAGCCGGACATGGTGGTGTCAGGCATCAATGCAGGCGCTAACATGGGCGACGACACCATTTATTCTGGTACAGTCGCAGCCGCTACCGAAGGATTTCTGCTCGGCATTCCTTCGCTTGCGGTTTCCCTGGCAGGCAAGGAGCAGCAGCATTTTGAGACTGCCGCCAGAGTCGCCACTGAAATGGTGCAGCGTTTTGCCCGTGAGTCGCATCCGTGGTTGTTGAATGTGAATGTGCCGGATATACCCTATGAGCAGTTACAGGGCATGGAAGTGACACGCCTGGGCAAGCGGCATAAGGCAGAACCGGTGGTGAAAGTGCAAAACCCGCAGGGTGAAACTGTTTATTGGGTGGGTGCTGCCGGCAAGGCACAGGATGCGGGAAATGGCACGGATTTTTATGCCTTGTCCAAGCAGCGCGTTTCGCTGACACCGCTGCAAATTGATCTTACCCAGTACAGCCAGCTTGAGGCGGTGCGCGGATGGCTTCAGTCATGAATGGAGCACGGCACAACGGCATCGGCATGACTTCGCAGCGCACCCGTTTGCGGATGATAGAGCGGTTGCGCGAACAGGGTATCAAGGATGAAACCGTGCTGGCGGCAATGTTGGAGGTGCCGCGCCATCTGTTTGTGGATGAGGCGATGGCGAGTCGCGCCTATGATGATGTGTCGCTGCCGATCAATTTTGAACAAACGCTTTCACGACCCTATATTGTGGCGCGCATGATCGAAGTGTTGCGTGCTGGCAAGCCTCTGGGTCGGGTACTGGAAATCGGAGCTGGCAGTGGCTATCAGGCGGCGGTGCTGGCTCATGTCGCGCAAGAGGTCTATACGCTGGAGCGTATCAAACCACTGTTTGAAAGAGCCAGGCAACAATTGCGTGATTTGAAGTTGCGCAATGTCAGTGTGCGTTATGTGGATGGAAGCGATGGATTGCCCGAGGCTGCCCCTTTTGACGGCATTATTATGGCTGCCGCAGCACCAGTTATGCCAGAGAGCTTGCGGGAGCAACTCGCGCCGGAGGGTAGAATGGCGTTGCCGGTCGGTAAACAGGAGCAATGGTTGTATCTGCTCGAACGTGAAGCGGGGAGTTTTCGTGAAACTAGACTGGAGCAGGTGAAATTCGTACCGTTATTATCAGGGAAAGCCTTAAATTGAAATATTTATTATGGGTGCTTTTATTGGCCGGTTGTGCTTCGAGCGGACGACATGCGCCTGTGGTCGAGCGTACAGAACCCCTTAAAAAAATAATTGTCGTTGAGGATGCGCATAAAAAAAATTTCGATACAGCAGGCAAGAAAATTTCGCATGAAAAGGATTGGCGTCCTGAAGTCTATGTTGTGCAAAAAGGAGATACGCTGTACAGCATCGCTTTCAACTATGGCTTTGATTACCACGAATTAGCCGATCTGAATGGAATACAGGATCCCAGTGTGATTAAGGCAGGGCAGCAAATCAGGCTGTTTCCGGGGCGTACCATAAACGCTGTTCGACCGGTTACTGCAGTCGAAAGCAAGCCGGTTGAGATGGGGGTGAGAGAGCAACCCAGGCTTGCAAAATATGCTTATAGTGAGTCGGCACTGGCACAGATCGCCAAGATTCAGCAACCGGATAGTATCAAGGCGGAAGTCAAGCCGGTATCCAAACCTGAAACTAAAGCTGTAACCAAACCTGAAACCAAACCTGAAACCAAACCTGAAACCAAACCTGAAACCAAACCTGAAACCAAACCTGAAACCAAAGCGTCTGAAATTAAACCCGAAAGCGTTGTTGACGACGTAGCCGATGAAGCGTTGGAATGGACGATGCCGACCATGGGTAAAATAATCGCCGATTTTTCTGAAGCAGCCAACAAGAAGGGTATTGATATTGCCGGTAAGCTGGGTCAACCGGTAACGGCCAGTGCGCCCGGTAAAGTGGTTTATAGCGGCAGCGGATTGCGCGGCTATGGCAAGTTGGTGATCATCAAGCATAACAAGACTTATCTTAGTGCCTATGCGCATAACGATCAGGTGCTGGTCAAAGAAGGGCAGAGTGTTGCACGCGGGCAGAAAATAGCCGAGATGGGCAATTCGGATGCAGAGCAGGTCAAGCTGCACTTTGAAGTGCGTCGTTTTGGCAAGCCGGTTGATCCGGCAAAGTATCTGCCTTTAGGTAAATCTTGAGCCCGTTGGTACAACTAGCGACCGATAATCACGACCGTAATAGTGCGGCTTTACGCTACGTTTACCCGGTGGTGTCGCGCCGTGCCAATGGGGTTTCGGTCGGTATCAATCTGAATACCAATAATGCCTGTAACTGGCATTGCCTATATTGCCAGGTGCCAAATTTACAGCGCGGCACTGCACCTGTCGTTGATCTGGCTGTGCTGGAAAGTGAGTTGCGGGGATTTTTGAGGGAATTGCTGCAGGGAGATTTTATGCAGAGCCGTGTCCCCGAAGGCATGCGGCGTCTTAACGACATCGCCTTGTCGGGTAACGGTGAGCCTACCAGCGCCAGCGAATTTTCCCGGGTCATTCAGCTGATTGGGGATATCCGTCACGAATTGCTTTTGCCTGATACCGTAAAAACCGTGTTGATTAGCAACGGCAGTCTGCTCTATCGTTCGGATGTGCAACAAGGCTTGCGTAAGCTGGCAACCCTTAACGGCGAAGTATGGTTCAAGCTGGATCGCGCAAGCCAGCTTGGCATTCAGCTGATTAACGATACCCGCATCAGCATGACCCAGGTGCGAGATAATTTGCTCACTGCTCTTGCACTGTGCCCAACCTGGCTGCAAACCTGTTGGTTCGCATTGGATAATAACCCGCCTGACAGGCAGGATGAGGCTGATTATCTGGAATTTGTTTCAGCTTTGCTCAAAGAGGGACACCAATTGCAAGGTGTGCTGCTCTATGGTCTGGCACGCCCTTCGTTGCAGGTGGATGCTCAGCGATTGAGTGCCTTGTCTGCTGAAAAGCTGGAGACTTTTGCCGGGTGCATCAGCAAGCTGGGTTTGACGGTCAAAGTCAGTTTGTAGGGTGAAATTTTGATCTTTATAAGGCTTTGCTAAAGTGGAATATGTGGCGCAATGGGTTATGTTTATTAAAGACCTACATTTTTCATCTTAATTCGGTGTTTGACAGGTGATTTTAGATACCGGTTGTAAAATATTTGTTATCATAAATGCTGCGTTTTTTTGTTAAAAAAATGCGCTACAGGTGGTGAGTTTCTGGCTTCAAGGACAGAGTAATTTGGAATTGAAACTTGGTTTTTCTCGCTCTTTGACCGATTAAAGTATTTTGCTATCGGTAGCCATCAGCGTGGCTGTCTGCTGAGTAAACATGAAACGGGAAGTATTTATGCTGAAAAATCTGCAAGTAGGTTTTAGACTGGCTGCTGGCTTTACCATTGTGGTGATGTTATTCCTGATGGCTTTGGCGTTGGCCGGCGAGAGGTTGTTCAATGTCAAGGACAATGCGATCTTGATCCGCGATGAAAGCATCCCCTATGCGCTGCTTGCCGACGAAATGAACCTTGCTCGCGTCAAGGTGCAGGAGCAGTTGACCGATGTTTCGGCTACCCATCAATTGGAAGGCTACCAGGAGGCTGAGGTGTACGCGAAGAAATTCCGTGAAGGTCTGGAAAAATTCAAGCAGTTGTATCGTGCAAAAAATGATACTGAACATCTCAAGTTAACGGAAGCGATAGAGTTGGACTTCAATACTTTCTATGATAAAGGCAAGGCCATGGCACAGGCCTATGTTGGAGAAGGGTTGGTCTCAGGTAACCGATTGATGGATGTCTTTGATGTGGAAAGCGATAAACTGGCCAAGCGTGTGGAAGCCTTTCGCAAGGAGCAGGTGAGTCGGGCAATGAATTTGAGTAGCACGACGGTGGAGGCGACCTACAGTACCTTGCAATGGGTATTCATTTGGGGATTGTTGGCTTTGGGGTTGTCTGCGCTGATTTCTGTTTTGATCTCTCGCTCTATCGTTAATCCGTTGCGAGTGATACAAAGTGTTTTGTCCGAGGTTGAACGTACCGGCGATTACAGCGTAAAGGTGGATTTCCAGGCTTCAGACGAAGTAGGACAGACGGCACTGGCCTTCAACAATATGATGGGGACATTGCAGGCAGCATTGCAAAATACCAATGAAGTAATGGCTGCAGTTGCTGCGGGTAATTTTACTAAACGTGTACAGGTGGAGGCCAGAGGCGACCTTGCGCGGCTTAAACGAAGTGTTAATGGCTCAGTGGAAGCGCTGCAACTGACCATGACGGCCTTGGTGGAGGTGATGAAAGCCTTGCGTGCAGGAGATTTTTCCAAACGTATCGATGTCAAGGTTGAAGGTGAGTTCAAATTTGCGGTAGATCAGGCGATGGTTGCGATGCAGGCCATGCATACCATGTTAGGTGATGTAGGCTGTATCATGAACGGAGTAGTCAAAGGTAATTTGAAAGACCGGATTCGCGCCGAAGGGTGTGGCGATTTGGCAAAGCTCAAGGAAAACATCAACCAATCGCTGGATGGTTTGGGGCGCTCAATGAGAGTGATTAATGAGAATACCCGACAGGTTGCAGTAGCCGCCAACCAGAACAGCACTGCCATTAACCAGATTAGCGACGGTGCACAAAATCAGATGCTTGCCATTAGTCAGGTAGTTATGGCGATACGTCAGGCTGCTGCTTCAGTTCAGGAGGTTACTAATAATACGGAAGCGGCCAGTCATAAATCTCAGCAGTCTGTTGCCATTGTGCGTGAAGGTAAGATCAAGATGGATCGGATGGTGGAAGTGGTTAACAGTATCGCAATCAATTCGGAGAAAATTAATAAAATTACCGACGTTATCGAAGGTATCGCCAATAAAACCAATTTGTTGTCACTCAACGCCGCTATTGAAGCGGCTCGTGCAGGCGAACACGGCAAGGGCTTTGCCGTTGTCGCCGAAGAAGTTGGCAAACTGGCCGCCAATTCGGCAGCAAGTACCCAGGAAATTGCTCTTTTGGTGCAGCAGGCGGTGCAGGATGCCAAGCGTGCGGTGGAGACAGTCAACGACGTTGAGCGGGATATGTTAAGTATCGAAAATGGCTCGGTTGAGATGGATGGCATGCTGCAGCGCATTGCGGATGCGCTGGAACAGCAAAATGCTGCGGTGCATGGCATCAACGCTAATGTGGTCAGCCTCAACCAGATCGCTCAGAGCAATGCGGCAGCCGCTGAGGAAATTACCGCGACTATCGTCGGGTTGGTTAATGTAGCCGATAATACCCGGCTGGAAGTGGAAAAATTCGCAGTTTAAAGCGGCAACGCTCAGGGCAACTTTGGGGGCTAAGCTCGCCCCGAACGGCAAAATATTTTATTGCCCACAGCCGGATTTTTGAAGGCCACTCTGGCGATAATCAGGTAGCCTGGACAGATAGTCGGCAACGGCTTCCAGTTCTGCGGTAGAAAAATCGCGCAAAGCGGTGATCAGGTCAGGATGGGAGTTTCCTCTGATTTATAAACATATTTGGCGTAGGGGTTTTTTTAATTTCTCAGAGCAATATTCTTTGAATACATAAAAGCCATTTAGCAGTAGTTCTGTTAAAATTCCGTCCGATGTCTACAGATAATTTCTGTTTCGCAGGGCTTGTCTGAACATTTTAATTCAGTTTTAAAGTCACAAATTGCGTACCAACCCGGTTGGAATTTTACAGGCCAGCTTTAATCAATTTACAGGAGTATCAACATGAACCGAACCGTTTTTTTCAACAGATCAGTGCTGTCACTCTTGTCTGCAGTTGCACTGTTTTTTAACAGCAGCATTTTTGCAGCAGAGACACCGAATAGCCTTAATGGAGCAATCCTGGTAGATGCGGTTAAAGCCAAGTCGCTTATTGATGCCGGAACCAGGGTGATTGATGCGCGGGTTGCCAATGAATACGCTGAAGGACATATCAAAGGCGCCATCAGTGTCCCTTACAAGGAAAAAAGTGCCAAGGCAACTGACTTTGACGCGACTCAAGATAGCTTCGATTTGAGTAAGTTGCCCGCCGACAAAAACACGGCCATGGTTTTTTACTGCAATGGGGCAGAATGCTGGAAAGGTTATAAAGCTGCAACCGCAGCCATAAAGGCTGGCTATAAAACCGTTTACTGGCTCCGTTTAGGCCTTCCTGAATGGAAAGCCAAGGGTTTCCCGGTAGAATAGCCTGCGATAGTTGCTTCAATAGGAATGCATGGCTCGTTAATTAGACAGAAAACGCAGGAAGAATGATAATGAACTTTAATACGCTCAAATCGAAGTTGATTATTAGCTTCCTGGTCTCAGTTCTTGCCTCTTTGATACTGACGGTAGTTGATGTTTACAGTGTGAATAACAGCAACAATGCACTGGCTAATGTATATGAAAATCAGATGTTGCCCACCTTGTACTTGCGGGAGATAGACAGCCAGGCCAAGGAAATACGCTTCAGAATGGCGGGTGTATTGCTTGATCAAATGCCGGCAGTTGGTTCGCGCAATCATCTTAAAGAGGTTCGTGACAAGTTTTTGACGGATTGGGATGCGTTCAAATTAGCCACATTAAACAATACCTTCAGCGCAGATGCCAAGGCTCAAATAGCCAAAATTGATAAACAAATAGCCTTGTTTCCTGCATTTCTGAGCAAGTTGGATGAGGCCTACGCAAAAGAACAGAAAACCTTGATTGCCCCAATGCTGGAAGATGAATGGCCGGCATTTCATGCCGGGATGATTAAACCAATTTCTTTATTACTTCCAGAACAACAGCTTGCAGTCAAAGAAACCTACGAAAATAGCAAGGCAAATGGCAAGCGACTGGTCTTGGTAGGTGTCTCTATTTTTAGTGTCAGTCTGGTATTGCAACTCCTGTTTGGCTGGCGCGTGCTGGCAAGCATTCAACAGGGGTTCAGTGCACTGCAAGAGGCGTACTCTCGGATCGATCAGGGTAATCTGGTCATTAAAGTCAATTATGCCGAGAAAGATGAATTCGGTGCGATGGCAAAATCATTGGAAGCCACTGCACGGAATTTGCAACGGACGGTCATCACCGTCAAATCTGCTTCAGACAAGGCTGCGGCTCATTCGGTTTCTCTTTCTAAACAAGTTACACAACTGATTGAACGTGATCAGCAATTTAGCGCGAAAATCAGTTCCGTTGCCTCTAATATGGAGCAAATTGCCATATCCAACTCGGAAGTATCGGTTATGGCAAGCAAGGCCGCAGAGGCGGTGAGCCTTAACGAGCAACTGGCGCATAATGGAAATGCCAATGTTTCAGCAAACATGAGTGTGATTGGCAATGTCGTTAGCACCGTCAATGACTCGGTCAATATCGTTAATCAACTGAATCATTCCATTCAGAAAATTAACCAGATAGCCAATGTTATCAAGGAAATTGCCGACCAAACTAACCTGTTGGCGCTTAATGCGGCTATTGAAGCGGCGCGCGCTGGCGAACAAGGTCGAGGATTTGCGGTGGTCGCAGATGAGGTCAGGAAGCTTGCTGAAAGAACCTCCACCAGTACCCAGGAAATTTCCGGCGTCATCAATAATATCCGGGCTGAAACCACCCGTGCAGTAGCAGCAATGGGCAATGTCGAAACTGAAGTCATCAAGGGGTCTAATTTGAGCCAGCTTACGGGTGATACCCTAAAGCAAATCCTTGATGCGGCCGGGAAAGCGACTGACTCAGTGAACACCATTGTCATCAGTACCAGGGAGCAATCTACTGCAACGCAGGACGTGGCTCGCAATCTTGAGCAAATTTCACTGGTATCTGAACAAAATGAGTTGGGCGTTCAGGATGTCGGCAGAATGGCAGTAGAACTCGCCAACATTGCGACTGAACTGCAGAGTGTGATTGGGCAGTTTAAGGTGTAATAAAACGCTCTCCCAAGCACTACATAGCACTCCGTCTTGAAGGGAGAGGTTTTCGGGGTACGTTGAGGGGTTTCAAATTACTCCCTGATTAAAGCTACTGGGATTAAAGCTACTGGCATCAAGGCCAGTGATAATTGGTTAATGATTGCGTTACTCCAAATCCTGATTGGCTGCAAGATGGCGCAGTTTTTTCGCATAATTGTGGCGTGCTCTCAGGCGAGTGTCACGGAAAATGATTTCCAGGGTTTCTCCGATCACCATGGCGATGGCCAGTATCGGAATGACCAACACCAGACCGGCGATCCCGGCGATGGCTTCACCGATAAAGAACATCAGCATCGTCAGCAAGGGATGTATGCGCATGCTCTTGCCAATGACATAAGGTACAAAAATAAAATCATCCAGCACTCTGAGCAGAGCAAATAGTCCAGTCACACCATAGATCAGCGATAGGTCACCGGGAAAGTCGGTGGCAGCCACCATCACGGCCAGTGCGCAACCGATAATTGGTCCGATGTAGGGTACCCACCCTAAAACGGCCGCAATCAATCCCAGCAACAGTGGCGATGGTGCGCCGAGCAAACTGAGCCCGCCGATCAGGAACAGGGAATCGATTAGCGCCAGTTTCAGCATGCCGACAAAATACATACGCGCGGTGCGATCCAGGGCGTACATCAGATACAAGGTCTTTTCAAAATACGCATTGGGTACCGATTCACCGATGAATTTTCGCAGTGACGCGCCGTCCCTGAGTATAAAATAGGCGATCACCGGTGCTAATACCAGTGTCGGCAACCAGGCGATCGCGTTGAAAATGGCGCTGCTCAGATGTTTGGAAGAAAAGTTTTCGGCAAATACCAGCAGGTTTTCGCGTAGCGCCAGACTGAGATCCAGATTGCGTAGAA
Organism: uncultured Nitrosomonadales bacterium; assembly: GCA_903876685.1. Lineage (GTDB taxonomy): Bacteria > Pseudomonadota > Gammaproteobacteria > Burkholderiales > Gallionellaceae > Gallionella. Next base: position 15,709 of record CAIRBC010000362.1, read on the forward strand.
ATGAAAATTTTTGTTGTATGGCAGAGGCAAATGCGTCAATTGCGCGCGTTCCACCCTCCAGGTAGCGCATCAGGGTATGCTGCCATTCGCCGGCATTGGCGATAATCATCGGATAGATCAACAGCAGTGCGATGCTTACTACTAGTAGAAAAGCCCCGCTGAGTATAGCTGCGGCAACATTGCTGCTGAAACCTGACATGACCAGCCTTCTGCTTAACGGAGCAAGCAGGTAATACAAAAGCAGCGCCAGCAGGAAGGGCACCACCAGCCATAATATTTTTTGAAACAGGAAAATCAGCAGGCATACGCCACTGATGATTCCGCACCAGGTAACAGGGCCGATTCGCGTGGTGTTCATGGAAAATTACAGCACATAACTGTTGACGGTGTTGCGCAAACGCTCGGCTAGCATACGCGCCAACTCGAGTGTAAGTTTGGAGGCAATATGCGAATGGGTCTGGATCAGACTGAGGAAGTCTTCGCGGAACAACACTTCGAATATGCAATCCTCTGCGGCCCGCACCTGAGCCATGCGCGGAGAATTATCCAGTAGCGCCATCTCTCCAAAACACTGCCCGGCACCCAATTCTGCAATCACACCACTTTCCTGTTTACCCTGGCGACAAATCAGCACTCGCCCTTCCAGTATAAAATAAATCGCCTGGCCTTTCTCGCCTTCGTCGAAAATGATTTCGTTTTTCAGATAGCTGCGGCGGTGCAACAAGCCCCGTATGGCACGCAATTCACTGGTGGCTATATTGCTGAACAGCGAAACACTGCGCAGCATCGCCAGTTGTGGCGATTCAAATTTCTCGGTTAAAACACGCAGCAATTTAAGTTACCTTTCATCTTGAAAATTGGACGGTTGTTTTAGTTATACCATGAACTTGAAAACTTGGGTTAATGGATTGTTCTTTTAACGTGAAACACGCGCAGCGACGTACTTG
>CAIRBC010000363.1 GCA_903876685.1 uncultured Nitrosomonadales bacterium
CATTAGCACCTCAAACGGCGGAACGCCCACCTATCTGACGTTTGACGGCATTGGCAACGCCAGCGAAGCCACGGCGGGCGATGCGTCGTTGCTTGGGAGCCAAGCTTACCGGCCTTTTGGTGAACGCTTGCTCACTTCCAGCGGAATGACTTCCAAACTAGGATTTAATGGGGAGTTTGGAGTGATGCAGGAAGGGGATTTTGTTTATATGAGAGAAAGGTTTTATGATTCTTCATTGGGGCGGTTCATGACATCAGATCCTATTGGGATTCGTTCAGGAGATATAAACTTATATAGATATGTTTATAATACACCGATTAATTCGGTTGATCCATCTGGTTTGATTGGCTTTGATATATTGAATCCATTGTATTCTGGTCCTTACACTGATAAATTTTTGAATTGGTTTAATAAATGGTGGGGAAAAATTCCTATTATAAATAACCCATATGTGCGTGCCGGTTTGTTTGGAAATAGTTTAGGCCAAGTATTAGGTAATGTAGCTTACGACTTAAATAATCCACAAGATGCTGGTCATTGGGTAAGTCCTTTTGGACCCCTTACTATTCCAAGTCAACTAGTAAAAAATATAATTTTGCCCATCTATCCTAAGCTATTACCCCCTGTCACCCCAACCAATAATGGTGGCTCGGGTGTGGTCAATGCCGCTGACCCCAACGAACTGATTGGCCCTTCTGGTTACGGCACAGGAAACTATATAGCCGATGTAAATATCTTGCCCTATCGGATCAACTTCGAGAATGATGCGAAAGCCACCGCACCGGCGCATCAGGTGACGATTAGCAATCTGCTCAATGCCAATATGGATGGTGCCACCTTCGAACTGACAGAAATCGGTTTCGGCGACCATCTGATTATGGTTCCAGCGGGGACTCAGCATTTCGAGACAACCGAGAAGATGAGCTTCAACGGCGTTGAGTTTAACGTGGTGATCGAAGCGGGCATCCATTCGGCAACAGGGGAAGTGTATGCGCGTTTCCAATCGCTAGACCCGTTGACGGGCTTGCCCCCTGCCGTCGATATTGGCTTCTTGCCGCCCGAAGACGGCACAGGCCGAGGTCAGGGTCATGTCAGTTATGTCGTCAAGTCAAAACCTGGATTGCCCAAGGGTGTCGAAATCCGCAATATTGCCAATATCGTCTTCGACAGCCAGCAAGGGATTGCCACCAACCAAGTCGATCCGCATGACCCGACCAAAGGCACTGACCCTAACAAAGAAGCCTTGGTGTCGGTTTGGACTGGCCCGTTCCCTGTTGTAACAACCGGCACAGCCAGCAATATCACGTGGGCTTCTGCAAGCGTGAGCGGAACGGTGAATCCGGCGGGTTTGACCAGCACGGCAAAGTTTGAATACGGGCTGACCACCGCCTATGGCAGCACGGTCGATGTGACGTTATCGCCCAACAATGGCACGACGGCGCAAAACGTCAACGCGACAATCAGCAGTTTGCAAGCGGGTGCGACCTATCATTACCGATTGTCAGCCAATACCAATTTGTTGGGGGATTGGGCGGGCAACGATGCCACTTTCACGCTTCAGTCAAGCCCTCCCGTGTCGCATCTGACAATCAACAAACTCGGCAGTGGTGGAAAGGTGACCAGTACGCCAGCGGGCATTGACTGCGGTAACACCTGCGACTATGCCTTTTTACAGAGTAGCCAAGTGACTCTTAACGCCATAACTGAAACTGGATCAACCTTTATCGGTTGGGCTGGCCCGTGCAGCGGTACAGGAAATTGCCAAGTCACCATGGATCAAGCGAAAACGGTTGTCGCCTGGTTCAAACCCATGGTAAAAAATGGTATATGGGATATGACTTCGCAATATTCCAATTCAAATAACCCCAACGGAACTTGGTCTTACGGTTATAGAACGTCACCAAACGGCGACGGATTTAGCTTGATGACGTATAGATACCAAAATACTTTTTGGTTGCGAGGTTATGGCATTTGGGCACCCAGTATTCAGGCAGGACCCAATGTTTGGCCGAATGACAACACAAATGGAGATGTCGTCGTTCGCTGGACTGCCCCGCAGACTGGCACATATATTATTGACTCAGCGTTCACCGGATGGGATTCTCGTGGAGACGATCTCTTAGTCTGGGTAATTATTGGAGGAAACCCAGTTTTTTCAGGTGAAGTCCATGGCTACCTAAACTCGGCAAAGTATAAGACCACGGTCAAGCTTCAACAAGGTGCTTATGTCGATTTCATGGTGAGATATGACAACAGAGTTATACCTAAAGATGCCAACTGGACACTAATTACTGGAACGATTACATCTGACCCTAGCTCCGGCTATAGTTTAAATATTTCCCAAAACGGAAACGGCAGTGTAACCAGCGGTCCGCCCGGCATTGAATGCGGCAACGTCTGTAGCTATGTTTTCACTCAGAATAGCCAAGTCACACTGACCGCTACGCCCAAAACTGGCTATACCTTTGGCGGCTGGACAGGTGATTGTACCGGCGCAGCGCTGACTTGCAGCTTGTCGATGGATTCAATCAAATCCGTGGATGCTAATTTTAAAGCCAATCAGTCCATCACTTTCGGGGCAGCGCCTACCTTAATCGTGGACGGCATTGGCGCAGTATCCGCAATAGGCGGTGCGTCCGGTAACCTGGTGACTTTTAGCTCACTAACACCCACGGTTTGCACCACCAGCGTAACTAACAGCAGTATCGTGACTGGCGTGTCGGTCGGTTCTTGTATCATCGCCGCAAACCAATTAGGTAATGCCAACTATAATGCCGCACCACAAGTGACGCAGAATTTTAACGTCGCCAAGGGCAGCCAGAGCATTTCTTGCGGTGGAGTGCTACC
>CAIRBC010000364.1 GCA_903876685.1 uncultured Nitrosomonadales bacterium
CATGTCCGTTTCCCTCACCCCATCCCTCTCCCGCAAGCGGGCGAGGGGGAGTAAGTCGCTACGCGTGTTTCACGTTAAGGGTTGTGACGCTGCAGAAAATTATCCTGCGATCTCCTGTAATTTTTTAGGTTGAATAAGATGCCCATCCAAGCCTGCTTGCTTCACATTTCCGCCATAAGCGACGGTCATTAGTTGTGAATAATAAAGAACCGGCATGGCAAATTTAGTACCCTGTTTCTGGTTTATTTCAGACTGATATATTTCAACATTTGCCTGGCATAGCTGGCACGGGGTGACTATCATTTCAGCGCCATGATCATAAGCCGATTCGACGATGTCGCGAATCTGCTTTTGCGCCTTATCGGGTTCGGAGAAAGCAAGCGCCCCGCCACAGCAGGTCACTTTTTGATCAAAGTCAGTCACCGCTTCCGCGCCGACCGTTTCAATCATTTTGTCGAGATACTTGGGGTTCTCAAAGGACTCACCGGCTATACCAAAAGGCCGGTTAGTCTGGCAGCCTACATAGCCGGCAATTTTCAAGTCTCTGAGCGGTTTAATCACTTCCTGTTTCATCTTGCTGAAACCTACATCTTCAACCAGAACCTCCACAATGTGGCGTGGCTTGACGGTACCTTTCAACTTGAGTCCAGCTTCCTTGAGAGCATGGTTGGTCTCCGCCATTAGCTCACTATGTTGATTCAGTCGTTCGGCTGTTTCACGCGAGGCAAGCCAGCAGGCAGGGCAACCGGAAACCATATCCTGTCCAGGAAAGTTTTGTTCTGCCAAGGCCAGATTCCTGGCGCTGAGAGCCAGACGAGGGAGTTCTCCGCCTTCTCCATAGCCTATGGAAGCGCCACAACAATTCCAATCTGGAATCTCGTTGAGTTGTATCTCCAACTTGTCGCACACCAGTCCGATTGAGGTCACAAAGTTGGATGCTGAAGCTCCTTTTTGAGAAGAACAGCCCGGGTAAAATGCGTATTGTTTTTTTGCCATTACTCTTTCTCCATCAACGAGAAAATGAAAATTCTCATCATGCAATGTGTGTCTTTTTGCTATTTTCGATTTCTTGCGCCTTGGCAATCATCTTTTGAAACCCACTCTTATCTTTACACTTGTGACCGCCAAAGATTTCCATCGGGTTCAGTCGCTTTGCTTTAATCAGCCCTATACCAACTTTTTGCATTCCGAGTGCGTTTTTTATACCCTGCTTGAAACCATCCTTGAAATACATTGCCAGCGAAAATTTCAATTCATTGGCGCGCCCTGTTTTAACCAGATTTTTCCAGAAGAGCTTGGCTATCTCACGGGTAGGTTGACCCTTGGGCGCCAACCCCAGGCGATGGGCATAATGAGCCAAGCCATGCATAATATGGGTAATGGGTAGTTTGCGCGGACAACGGGCGATACAGTTGTAGCAAGAAGTACACATCCACATGGAATCTGATTTCAGGACTTCCTCACGCTTACCCGCGCGTATCATCATGAAAATTTTCTGGGGCGTATGTTCCCAGGCGTTCCCGAGCGGGCAAGATCCTGCACATACCCCGCACTGCATACACATTTTGACCCATGTTCCATCTTCAACATTCTGCTCAACTTCTTTGAGAAAGTTGTTATGGTATGGGGTATAGCCTTGTTGATTTGGATTAGTCATGGTCTACACCTTAATTGAAACCCTTCATCGGAGACATACCAATTTCGTTGATTTTTGCGGCGTACTCATTGATCAACTTTGCAACGCGTGCGTTGTCTGTAATAGCCACTTCGTAGGTTGCGACACGCTCTGTTTCCAGTCCCAATTGCTTGAGCGTATCATCAATCTTGCTCATACGATAATTAGCGAGTTCAGAACCCTTGACGAAGTGACACTGGTAATTTTCGCCATGTTTACAACCCATCATCATCACTCCGTCAAAGCCGGAATTAAGTGCATCGGTAATCCAGATGGTGTTCACCGAACCCAGGCAGCGTACCGGAATCGCACGGACGAATGCGGAGTAAACATGATGCTGCAATCCCGCCATATCCAGCGCGGGGTAGGCATCGTTTTCGCAAGCCAAAATCAAAATACGCGGCCTCTCTGAAAACTCATCCGGCATATCGACTGCCTTGATCTGATTGCCTACGGTATCGACCGAATAGTTTTCAAACGATATAACCCGTACCGGACAGGCACCCATGCAAGTACCACAGCGGCGGCAACGACTTTCATTGAACACCGGGAAGCGTTTTTCATCTTCGTCAATGGCACCAAACGGACATTCCACGGTGCAGCGCTTGCATTGTGTGCAACCCTCCAGTCTGACCGAAGGAAAGGACAAGTCACCTGAACGGGGATGAGCAGCCCGACCGATACTGGCATTTTCAACCGCCTGAATCGCTTTTAAGGCAGCACCGGTTGCGTCTTCAGTTGCCTGTAGCATATCCATCGGACGGCGTACCGAACCTGCTGCGTAGATACCGGTGCGACGCGTTTCATAGGGGAAACAGATGAAGTGTGAATCATTGAAACCGTGCTTCAACTGGGGCACATCCGGCCCTTGGCGATAGTTGAGATTGAGCACAGAAATTTTCTGCATCTCCACCTTTTTTTGTTTACCTTCTTCAGAACCACTTTCCGCTGCGGTGACAAGCGGATTCCAGGCTTCGAGATCGACACCGGCATTCGGTACTTGACCCGTGGCAAGTACCACCAGCTCGGCATCAATGACCGCATCCTCGTCGAGAATCAAATCACGAAACACGACTTTGCATGCATCGCCAGCTGTATCTACCCTGCTAGCTTTTCCCTTGGTGAAAATCACTCCTTTATCCTGGGCGCTCCGATAAAAATCCTCACCCATGCCGGGCATACGCAGGTCGGTATACAACACCACGGTATTTACATCCGGGTTGGCGTTCTTGAAATACATCGCCTGCTTGACGCTGGTAGCGCAGCAATGTCCTGAGCAATAAGGCAGGTGATCCGGGTTGGCCTCGTTACGCTGTCCGGCACATTGGATGAAAACCACACTCTTGATTTCCTTGCCGTCTGCACGTTTAAGGGGGGTGTCCATCGCCTTGCATGCCAAGGCTTCCAGTCCAGCCTGATCAACTACATTGGTCGATTTTCCGCCGCCCAATTCAGGAAGTTTGTTGATATCGTAGCTACTAAACCCGGAAGCCTGAACAATCGCACCGACTTCTTCAGTCGTGACCGAACCCGATTCCTGAGCCACTTTAATATTGAAGCGACCAGGTGCCCCGGAGGTTTCAGCGACGGTGGAATTAAGATAGACCGTGATGCGTGAATGTGATGAGACTTTAGCTACCAATTCCACCAGCCCCGTTTCCTGTGGTTCGGCATAAGGTTGCTTGAACGGAACACGTTTCCACATTTTTGCAGCCCAGCCACCGAGCTGGTTATTCTTTTCAACCAGCACCACTTCGTAGCCGGTTTCAGCCGCTGCCAGTGCGGCTGTCAGACCGGTGACTCCCCCGCCGACCACCAAAATACGCTTGTTATTGGCATGGTTTGGATTGCCTTGCGGCAGTTTCATTTTCTTGATTTCTGCACAGCCCATGCGCACATAATCGTTAGCCATTTCCTGCCGCACTTCATCATGCTCATTACCCTGGGCGATGATCCAGATCACTCCTTCACGAAGATTGGCGCGGCTCATTGCAACTTCAGGAAAATTGAAAGCTTCAGTCTTGGCTCGCCGCGAACAGGCGGCTATGCAGATGTGCGTGACCGCTTCTTTCTCAATGTCGTCACGAATTATCTGCACACCCTCTGGATTGCACAGGAATTCGTGATTTCGCACCAAGGCCATCTTGCCTTCTTTTTGCGCAATTTTGGAAAGTTGAGCGATGTCGAGTTGATCGCCGAGGCCGCAACCCGAACAAATGTAAGCGGCGGTTTTCATTTCAGCCATTATCTTGCCTCCTCAATAGCGGAAGTCTTGTATACCACCTGTATAGCGCGTAACGCTGCGGCAGTGGCACTTTGCGTTGCGCGATTTACATCTAGCGGACTGCTTGCCGCACCCGCTGCGATTTGACCCAGGTCAGCCGATCCTTCTATAAAGCCGGAAGAGTCGGTGATGAGATCCGCAGGAAGCTTGATACCGTTGCTCTCCGGTTCCATGCCCACTGCAAGTACCACCAGATCATGTTGCGTTGCGTAGCGATGGTAGCCTTCGGTATCGACACCATGCAATATAAGATCTCCGGTTTTTTCATCCAGTTTGATTTGTGCCACTTTGGATTTAACAAAATTTACCGTCGAATCTTGCTGCACTTTCCGATAAAAATCCTCCAGACGATCGATGGAACGAATATCGATATAATACACAGTGGACTTGCCTTGTTCTCCATAGGCTTCCCTAACGTACTGTGTTTGCTTCAACGAAGCCATGCAGCAGATGCGTGAGCAATGATGCAGGTGATTTTGGTCACGCGAACCAGCACATTGAATAAAGGCAATGTTCTTCGCTTCCTTGCCGTCAGAGGGACGAAGTAACTTGCCACCGGTTGGCCCATGCGGATCAGCGTAGCGTTCAAACTCCAGACTGGTGATGACATTGTCAAAGCGATCATAGCCATAGGGTTGAATTTTCGCTGCCTCGTAGGGCTTCCATCCGGTTGCCCAGACAACCGCACCTACTTTCAGTTCTATGGTTTCAACCTGCATATCGAGATCGATGGCATTATATTTACAGGCAGCTTTAGCGTTGTCTGCATCAGGGGTGCCGATGATAGAAGGGTCGAGTACATAGTGCTGCGGGTAGGCCATCGCGTGCGGCAGGTAAGCAGCACGCGTCCTGGAGAGATTGTATTCGTAAGGGTTGGGTATTTCCTTTTTTACCACTTTGGCACATTCGCCACACGCCGTACAGTTGCTATTGACATAGCGAGGCGATATTTTTAGCGATACGGTGTAATCTCCACGCTGTCCAGTAACTGAAGTGACTTCTGTTTGAGTCAAGATGCGTAAGTTCCGATTCGCTTTGAGCCGACGCAGGTTGATCTCCAGGCCGCAGGTGGGATGGCACATTTTCGGAAAATAGCGGTATAGCAGTGCGGTACGACCACCCAGGCTGCTATTACGCTCGACAAGGATCACCTGCTTCCCGCATTCCGCCGCTTCCAAAGCCGCAGTCATGCCGCTGATGCCTCCACCCACTACCAGGATGGTCTGATTTGTTGCGATTATGGCAGTCACTCAATCCTCCAAAGATGTTTTCTGCAAAGTGCGTATTTCGAATTTCATTTGCTCCAGGTCCCCTAATATCCACGTCGGGACGGCATTAACCCCCGGTGCATCTATACCTGCAACTGAACCTGGATTGATCAACCAAGTCAACCCGCCTTTGACATTAACCAGTTGATTAACATGCGCGGTATGGCTGTGACCATGGCAGACTAGATCATAGTCTCCGGTGCAAGCAAAAGCGTGTCCATGGTGCGGCATATGGGTTACAAATATTTTGCACCCCCCCAGTTCCAGCATGGCTTCTTCACCATAATAAGTGAATAATCCAGCCGTTTTTTCCATCATTCGGTATAGTGCTGCCACATCTCCCAGATTATTGCCGTGGACTGCGTGAATGGGAATGTCCAGTTTTAAAGAGGCGCGAAGGGTGTTAACACCGATCAAATCTCCACAGTGAAGCACTGCCTGTGCGCCCATCACTTTTGCCTCAGTGATCGCTGCAACCAAAGGATCGGATCGGTCATGACTATCGGAAACTATGCATATTTTCATATTATTGAGGTGAAATTAAGGTTTCTTGGCTGCCTGACCGGGCAGGAGAGAATATGTTAACAACATGATTTATAATTGCAACATTAGACAAAAATGAGGTTTTTATGTAAATAGCCATAGAGGGGGGGGGTATATAGCCCATGTGGGGTATATTCGCTATAGTTTAATATCAATATTCTAGTACGCTTGTGTTTCCTCCTCGAAACTTATAGTAAGTAAATCATTCCGCTAACATGGACTGATCCGTAAACTTAACCAAGCTGCTGATTGCTTGGTTAAAATTCGATGTTACCAAGATTGGCCTGGATTATGGTCATAATTTTTGTACATCACTATTAATGTCAACTTGTGGTGAGAATATTGAGTGATCCATGGTCTCAAGATAGTGCCGAAATTAACCGATTCCTGAGCATTGGATCGGATAAGGAGAGCGGTGCAAAATTTGATGCAGATAGCCTGAATACGCCGGTATCCAAAGCAGGTGAATTATGGGTACTGATTGAGGGTTTGCTGGGGACAATCATTGGCTCACTGGGTGCTGCCGGGGGAGTTGTCCGGGTATTATCACCTGATAGCCAAAAGCTGCACATAGCAGGTGCGATAGGCCTTCCTACCGAAGTATGCGAGGATGAAAGTATTGTTGATATCAACTGCGGTGTCTGTGGCAGAGCCGCCTGTGACAAGAATATACATTCATCTGAAACAGCTATTTGCTCTCAACGTCAAAGTAGACATTTTTCTAATGCGGAATGCAAATATGTAGTTGCAGCGCCAATTGAGTACAGGAATAAATTAATTGGCGTTGTTACTATTTTTTTTGCATCTTCCGAACAAGTTCCTTCTGATATAGTACAAAGCTTACGTCCCTTTTCTCAATTGATTGGCACAGCACTTGAAAGTGCTCGCATGCGAATGGGAAGTCATCGAACTGAGCTGATGGCGGAACGGCAAGCCATGGCAAATGAGATTCATGACTCCCTGGCGCATACCTTGTATTATGCAAGAATGCGGATGAGTTTACTGCATGAAGCGATGAGAACAAATGACGAACAGCTCGCGCTTAAATGTCTGGAAGATGTAGAGGAAGCCTTAAAGAACAGTCAGAAATCCGCACGCGAAATTATCACTCATTTCCGCTGCCAAATGGATCCAATGGGTTTGGAATATGCGTTGCAGGCACTGGTAGAAAGGTTTAGGAAATATACTGGAATTACCGTTGCTTATGCAAATTTAATTCCAAACCTTGCACTATCAATCGAGCATGAATTGCAGGTTTATTACATAATGCGAGAGTCGATGGCTAACGTTGCTGCACATTCCTCTGCTACACAGGTTCACCTTAGGGTTGAGATTGAACAGGGAAATTATTTATTTACCGTAATAGATAATGGTGATGGCTTTGGTGGCATTCCAGGTGAAGGGCATTATGGGTTGATGATTATGCGTGAGCGAGCTTTACGCATTGGAGGCACCATTAATATTGAAAGCGCCAAGGGAAAAGGCACGCGTGTTGAGTTAAAGTTTTCTGCTGAGGGGATTGGATCGGGGGGAATGTGTTGAACGAAAAAATACAAGTTGCCATAGTAGATGATCATAGTTTATGCCGCCGTGGACTCACTGAACTGTTGACCCATCGCTATAACATCAATGTCGTTGGCTCTACCGATAACGGGGATGAACTGACGGCACTGTTGCGTGAACACAACCTGGATTTGATCATTATGGATTTACGCATGGAACCCGTTAATGGCTTGGGGTTACTGGCTCGAATTCGAAAAGAAGGATTTACAGCTCCCGTATTGATCCTGACCATGAGTGATGCTGAATCAGACTTGGCTAATGCCCTGCGCTCCGGAGTACGCGGCTATTTGCTTAAAGATATGTCACCTGACGATGTGGTTGATGCAATCCGCAGAGTGGCGGCTGGTGAATTGGTGGTGGCACCCGCAATGACGGCTAAAATGATTCGAATCCTGCAAAATGGACCTCAAGATCAATCCAGCAAGAATATTTTAAAGTGCCTGACTGAAAGAGAGCGTGAAATATTAAAGCTGCTGGCACAAGGTGAGAGCAACAAGGCTATTGCTCTAAAGTTGCATATTAGCAATGATACCGTTAAACAGCATGTACGACATATCCTGACCAAGCTTAATCTTACTTCAAGAGTCGAAGCGGCGGTTTTGTTTGCTGTTGATCAAAAAGGTTCTGAGGGGGGAACTATAAATTAAGCTGGAGTCTCTGAAGAATCGGATTTTTAACCGCACAATCCCAAGAATTGATGATCCACGCACTAGTGGTTGCAGCCTTCCAAACTGGCGGGTCACGCGCAGGTGATATAATATCTAATATTCATACACTTGAAAATTTTATACAATTAAATCCAAGTTAAAATAAACAGTATTACCGTTTTTGCTGTTAAAGTCCGGTTAGAAAGGGGAGGTAATTTACAAGTTAATATATAGATCGG
>CAIRBC010000365.1 GCA_903876685.1 uncultured Nitrosomonadales bacterium
GTGCCCACAATCACTTGCCGAAAAGTGGACTCAATCTGGGTGCCGTATCTTCAATTCATATGGACCAACTGAAACGACAGTTACAGCGAGCATCGCGGAATTAAAATCAGGTGAAACAGTAACTATCGGTCAACCGCTTCCAAATTACGGTATGCTTGTTATCGCTCCTGCTGATACGGGCGGAATTTCATTACTACAGCCAGGTGAGACCGGGGAATTATGTATTTTCGGACCAGGGCTTGCGTCTGGCTACCTGAGACGTGAACAGTTAACAGCCGAGAAGTTTGTGCCAAACCCTTGGGCTGCTGGGGAACATGAGAAGATGTTATACCGAACAGGTGACCTTGGCTTCATCGATGTAGATGGCCGTGTACACTGCGCCGGGCGTAATGACGATCAGGTGAAAATCCGTGGTTTTCGCGTCGAGCTTGGTGAAATCGAAGTTGTGCTATCCCGGTTGCAGGGGGTAGGTACGGCAGCGGTTATTCTGCGACATGACAATGAAATCGATCAACTGGTTGCATTCGTTGTACCTTGTGGAGATCGAGTACCTGTTGCTACAACATTCCGCGAAATCCTCTCTGCGTTGCTTCCACCCTATATGGTTCCAGGACGTTTCGAATTTCTTACTGAAATGCCACGACTCATCTCGGGAAAAATAGATCGCGGAATATTACGATCTTTGCCATTATGCTCTCAACCCGTGAGTGATACATCTGATTCCCCAAATACTCCTGCAGAGTTTGCACTTTTTAGAGCCTTGTCAGTCTTATTCCCAGGCCAGTCTATAAAGCGTACACACGATTTTTTCGACGACATAGGTGGACATTCTTTATTCGCAGCACTTCTTACCTCGACACTGCGCGCTGATCCACGATATGCTAAATTGACGGTTCGGAATATCTATGAACTTCGAAGCATTGGTTGTATAGCTGAGTTAATGAATTCAATGCAACCGGTCGCGGCAACTGAGTCAATCGAACGGGCGACGCCTGCGGAGTGGAAACGCTGGCTGTGTGGCTCGGCTCAAGCAATTGTGTTACCGATACTGGTAACACTTCAAATGCTACAATGGCTCGCACCTTTCTTCTGTTACCATTTACTGAGTGCTGAACAGACTAATTCACTCAGCGTTGCGGTGGGCTGGTCAGTAGTCGCATTTTTGATTGCGACCATCTTGGAATTTGCTATAGCATTAACTGGCAAGTGGGTGATCGCCGGGCGACTCTTACCAGGAACCTATCCATTGTGGGGAATTAAATATTTCAGGTGGTGGCTTGCGGATCGGATTGTTGAGTCCGCACCTGCCTACCTGCTCGGAAGCACTCCACTATACAACTGGTGGCTGAGGGCACTCGGTGCAAAGGTTGGGAAGAACGTGATAGCTGGTAGTTTAGGCGTTCGCGCTCCTGATCTTGTTTCAATCGGTGATGGCGTTACGATCGGCAATGCTGTTAGCTTCGAAAATGCAAGGGTTGTAGGTGGAAAATTGCTTCTTGGCACGATCGACATCGGATGCCAGGCTCACATAGGATCCTACGCCTTGCTTGAAGGTGAAACGGTAGTTGGCAATTGGGGGCATGTCGAGGGTCAATCAGCACTGACTGCAGGTTCACGGGTGCCAGAAAATCGAATCTATGGGGGGTCGCCTGCCTATGATCGTGGTAAATTCGACCAATCCCAACTGAAACCTAGAGTTGCCTCAAGTACATTTCGTTACGCACTGGAATTAATGACTTACCTGAGTGGCATATTGCTGGTGGCAACACTCTTTTTTATTCCTGCTTTCCCATCTTTTATACTGATTGACTACCTAGACAAAAACGAGATGATCGCTTTCATACACAACGATAATATGTTGGTTGAACTTGTACATTATTTTATAATGGCATTACCAGCGACCGGAATATTGATCATATTCACCATACTCAGCTCA
>CAIRBC010000366.1 GCA_903876685.1 uncultured Nitrosomonadales bacterium
GGAAGCGGGCGAGGGAGAGAACGAATCACTACGCGTGTTTCACGTTAATATTTCAGATGAGCAGCGCAACTTGGTAGAGCAGCTGGTTTATGAGAGCGAAAGACTGTGAGGAGGTTTTGGTCGAAGGCACACAGCTTTTGACGCCCGACTGGTGGTTAACAACTGTGGCTCACGAATAATCGATGATCAGCGGCGCATGATCAGAAAATCGTTGTTCTTTGTAGATGGTTGCAGCGGCGGCTCTGGCTGCGATGCCGGGTGTGGCAATCTGGTAATCGATACGCCAGCCTACATCCTTTTCCCACGCCTTGCCGCGATTTGACCACCAGGTATAGGCTTCCCGCTCTGGATGCAGGCGCCTGTATACATCAACATAACCGGTTTCATCGAACAGGCTACTCAGCCAGGCGCGTTCTTCGGGTAGAAATCCAGAGTTTTTACGGTTGCCGCGCCAGTTTTTAAGGTCGATTTCGCGATGTGCGATATTGTAGTCGCCGCACAAGATGGCTTCACGCCCGCTATCCTGCAATTCATGCAAATATGGTTGAAATGCCTCCATGAACTTGTATTTAGTAGCCTGCCGCTCTTCACCGCTGGAACCTGAGGGTAAATAGACCGAAATAACGCTATAGTCCTCAAAATCTGCGCGCATAAAACGCCCCTCCGCATCAAATTCATCAATCCCGAGGCCGCTAATAACCTGTAGCGGTTTTATCCGGCTATAAATTCCCACCCCGCTATAGCCCTTTTTTTGGGCGTGATGAAAATAACCATGGTAACCTTCAGGAGCCAGCATTTCGGCTGTCATGTCAGAACTGTGCGCCCTGACTTCCTGCAAACAGATAATGTCTGCGTCCTGTAAAGTTAGCCATGCATAAAACCCTTTAGTTGCCGCTGAACGGATTCCATTAAGATTGATCGTGATGAGGCGCATAAAAATTTTCTATAGACAGGTTTGCGCCATTATAATGCGAGAGTCGCCTCAACCAAGGACGATTACCATGTTCAATTTCAGATTAGATTTTATTCGCTTTGCGGTACAGCAAAAAGTTTTGTGCTTCGGTGAGTTTCAGACCAAGGCTAAACGACTGTCGCCATATTTTTTTAATGCAGGACTGTTCAATGACGGTGCTGCCTTGCGCAATTTGTCACAATTTTATGCGCAGGCCATTTTAAGTTCCGAATTGCCGTTCGATATGTTGTTTGGTCCTGCCTACAAGGGCATCCCGCTGGCCTCTGGTACTGCTATCGCACTGGCAGAACAGGGGCGTAATGTGCCCTATTGCTATAATCGCAAGGAAGCCAAAGATCACGGCGAAGGTGGCAAGACGGTCGGTGCGCCTTTGCAAGGTCGGGTGCTGATCATCGACGATGTTATTTCTGCCGGCACTTCCATCAGGGAATCCATAGAGGTGATAACGGAGGCAGGTGCCATACCCTGTGGCGTGGTGATCGCGCTAGATCGTATGGAACGTGGTCTGGGCGAACTCTCTGCGGTACAGGAAGTGCAGCGCGATTACGCGATACCGGTGGTAGCGATTGCTACTCTGGACGACTTACTGTTATTTTTGCAGCATGAAGCGCAACTGGCCGAAAATCTGACCGCCGTCCAAAATTATCGTGCACTTTATGGAGCTAACCCTTGAAAAAATTATATGCAGCCCTGCTGGCCGGCCTGATTTTCAGCTTTCCGGTTGCGGCAAAAATGTACAAATGGGTGGATGATAAAGGTACCACCCATTATGGCGAAACCATCCCTCCCGAATATGCCGGCAAAGACCGCTCGGAATTGAACAACAGCGGGCGAGTGATAGAAAAAAAGACCACGCTTTCCGCTGAAGAGCGGCGTGCCAACGAACAGGCTGAAGCCCAAAAACGTGTGGATAATGAAGCTGCGCTGGAGCGTAAACGCCACGACCAGGCCTTGGTCAACACTTACAGCAACGAGAATGAAATCGACCTGGCGCGCAACCGCAATCTTCAACAAATAGCGACCCGCATCGAAAGTATCGATTCTCAGCTAAAGATAGCCGAGAATAAAATTAGTGGATTGAAAAAAGAAGCCGAAAACTATACCGCAGCCAATAAACCGATTCCGGTCTCACTGAAAGAAGATCTTAGCGAGTCAAATTCAAGATTGAACAAGTTACAAAAAGATATGGATAAGGCACGCGCTGAAAAAGGCACCATCGATGCGCGTTACGATGCCGACAAGACACGCTACAAGGAGCTTACCGGCAAATAGCTTGCAGCTGTTATAATGTAGCATTCAATCATGGCAAGGTATTGCAATGCACACGCTGATTTGCGGATCCATGGCCTTTGACACCATCATGGTGTTTCAGGATCAATTCAAGAAACATATCCTGCCCGAGCAGATTCATATACTGAATGTGGCCTTTTTAGTGCCTGAAATGCGTCGCGAATTCGGCGGCTGCGCGGGTAACATCGCCTATAACCTGGCTCTGCTGGGCGGTAACCCGCTAATCATGGCGACTGTCGGCGTTGATTTCTCGACCTATGCCGAACGTCTGGACAAACTGGGGCTTTCACAGTCGCACATACGCCCTGTTTCGGACAGTTATACCGGCCAGGCTTTCATCACTACCGATCTTGACGATAACCAGATAACCGCCTTCCATCCCGGTGCGATGAGTTTTTCGGAACGTAACCATATCGGCGATGCCAAGGATGTCAGTCTGGGTATTGTGTCTCCGGATGGGCGTGAGGGGATGTTACAGCATGCACGGGAATTTCATGAGGCAGGCATTCCCTGGGTGTTCGATCCAGGTCAAGGGATGCCCATGTTCAGTGGAACAGAGTTGTTACATTTTGTAGAGCAGGCCGACTATGTAACCGTCAACGATTATGAGGCGCAATTATTACAGGACAAGACCGGAAAGAAAATTGAAGAACTGGCTCAGTCTGTGCGGGCTTTCATCATCACCCAGGGTGCACAAGGCTCCACCATTTACACCGGAAACCGGGAAATCCATATTCCCTGCGCTAAACCCACTCAAGTACTGGATCCTACCGGATGCGGTGATGCGTATCGCGCCGGATTGCTGCATGGTATCCAGAAGAACTGGGACTGGGAAACTACCGGACGCCTGGCATCATTGCTCGGATCACTCAAGATTGCCAGTAGTGGCGGACAAAACCACACCCCTGAGCGCGCAGAAATCGCCGCGCAATTCCTGCAAAATTTTGGTTTCGCGGTGTCGCTGTGATCCGCAGCAAACCGCTCCTAACCCTCGCGCCATCACAAGCGCGAGAACTCCGGACTGCACTCGCAAAAAAAGATTGACAAACCAGACTAATATACCCGAGAATTAATGCGTAATACCATGTAGGTTGAAAAGTGTTTTTTGGCAAACCCGGTGAAAATCGGTGACGCAAAGCTACAGGGGCTACGGTTAAAAACCATGCCAGCCAGCTGCCAGGTCGAAAGTCCTGTCCTTGTGACACTGCTTTCACCTCCCATTTAAATCAAACCAGGAGGTGTGAAATGTTTAATGCTAACCCAAGAAATTATTTATTAGCTGCCATACTAGGAGGCGCGTTGAGTGCCTGCGGTGGGGGCGGTGTATCCAGCGTTACTGACGTTCTGGCCACGACTCTGGATCATGTCATGCCCATCAGCGATATAAACTACCAGAATGTACGATCGTTGTCTGGAACCGGTTATGGACTTACGCTCAGCCCATCCGATGTGCGTACCCATTACAGCATTCCGGCGACCCTGACAGGAGCGGGGCAAACTATCGCCATCGTGGATGCGCCCAGTGCGCTTAGCTTCACTCAAACGCTGGCCGACTTGAATAAGTTTAGTACTTACTACGGGCTGCCGCTGTGCAATACCAGCAACCCATGTCTGTCACAGATAGATTTGAGTGCAGGAAAACTGGCTACGGCCGCTGCCGACTGGAGTTATGAAATTTCTTTGGACACGCAATGGGCGCATGCTATAGCCCCAGCGGCCAAAATAGTGCTGATTACTGCAAAAAGTAATGCGATGACCGACATGATGGCGGCGATTCAAACGGCAGCCGCACAGCCGGGTGTGGTAGCGATATCCATGAGTTTTGGTGCCGCCGAGTTCCTTGCAGAAAGCAGCGCCGCCTATGATGGTGTACTGCAAGCCATTCAAGCCAAAGGCATCGTGTTGCTTGCCGCCTCTGGCGATGCCGGCGACAAAGCCACGACTGCGACGCAAAAGTGGCCTTCTGCTTCGCCCTATGTGACCTCTGTCGGTGGTTCGTCGATTCGCACGGTGGGTTACGCGCTGCCTACAGTCGCGACCGAAGTCGCCTGGAGTCTGGGTGGGGGTGGCGCAGCCATTTATGAAACCATGCCTGCCTGGCAGACTGCGTTTCTCACCGCCAATGCAGCTGCCGTGCTTGCCCTGGACAAGACCAAAGCCAGGCTGACCCCTGACGTTGCTTATAATGCCGACCCGACTTATAGCCCGGTAGGCATAATCAGGGGAGGTGCATGGTACGCTGAGGGTGGAACCAGCGCGGGAGCACCTCAATGGGCCGGCATAACCGCCTTGATTGCGCAGCAACGTGTCGTCAAAAACCTCTCTACTCTGCCAGCATTGATGCAAGCTACTGCTAATGGCTTTAACGGTTTCATTTATCAAGCCACGCTGAATACGACCAGTTTTTTTGATATCACGAGTGGAACCGACAATACCTCCACCAAGGCCTGTGCCTTGTGTAATGCAGGCAAAGGTTATGATTCGGTAACGGGTCTAGGCGTGCCCAATGTCACCAATCTGCTTACATTCTTTTAATGCTGTTCTCTGGCTTGCTGAATTGGCTCAGGCCTGCTGACCATACCCCTGCAGAAATCAAACGTGCCAGGGAATTGATCAGTGCGCTTGACGCCGGCGGTATACCGCTGGATCCGGCTATCATAGTCAGGATCGCCGAAAATCTAGGACTTGAAGTCGCCAAAAATGCCCGTATGGAACATACCATGGCCCGAATCCGTGCAGCGCTGGAACGTTACTGAAAATCTGATGTTTCTAACGGGCATGGCACACTGCCGCCCCATATGATGAAACCCGCCATGGTCGTTTAAATACCTTGACAAAAGAACGATCGTTCTTTATGCTGGCAGCATAACTTCTGCGACGGGTGTCACGATGAGCGATCTTAATAGCCAGGCAAGCACATTCAATCACAGGGAAGCGGCTTATCTGGCAAAACTGCAGGATTATTATGCCAAGTGGAAAAGTATTCCTTCCTATGCCTCACTATGCGAGGTATTCGGCGTCGCCTCAAAGTCCTGGGTCAAAACGATTCTGGATCGTCTGGTGAATGCAGGGTTTATCGAGCGCACCCCCGAAGGCGTTTGGATTCCAACCAGTCAGTTTTTCGCCCGCGCTTATGCCGAGTCTTCGGTGCAGGCGGGGATGCCTGAACCTGTCACAGCAACCCAGGGCAAGTATTTCATCATCGACGAAATGCTGATTGAAACGCCCTCACTGACCACGATCATCCCCGTCAAGGGCGATTCGATGATCGATGCAGGCATCCACGATGGCGATCTGGCGGTGGTGGAAAAACGACTTTCTGCCAACATTGGTGAGATTGTGGTCGCCATTGTAGACAACGAATTCACCCTCAAGACCCTGCAACGTGAACGTGGTCAGTTCATCCTGTGTCCTGCCAACCCTGCTTATCCGGTGATCCGTCCTAAAGAAAACCTGGAAATTTTTGGGGTACTGGTTGGCCTGATTCGCAAGTACCGTAAATAGCATCCTTCCACTTCGATTTTTAGCACCGGTCAATAAAAATTGGCGGTGTTATTTTTCAGAATTAAAATTTTTCGACTGCCTGCTTCCAAGAGCAATCAGTTCACCAGTAAGTGGTAAGACCATTAAATATCCACTCAAAATCGAAATATCGCCAATTTAAAAATAATTCTTGACTCCAAGTATTTCATTGAAATAAACTCAAAAAAAAATTGGTCTATCCAGTAGACCACCATGATAAAACGGAGGAGAATTTTGTTGACACCCGACATGCATACGGCTCGGTCGTACCCCTGTAAACCCGATAATGTGTATCTATTTGCCACTTGCCTGGTGGATCAATTTGCTCCCGAAGTAGGTCTCGACACGGTGCTGCTGCTGGAACGTGAAGGCATGAAGGTGCACGTTCCCGAACAGCAAACCTGTTGCGGTCAGCCCGCTTACACTAGCGGCTATCCCAACGAGGCACGCGCCGTCGCACTCCGCCAGCTCGACATTTTTCCGGAACCCTGGCCGGTGGTAGTTCCCTCCGGTTCCTGCGCCGCGATGATCCGCCACCATTATCCCAAGCTTTTTGCACAGGATCCGTTGTTACTGGCCAAAGCCAAAGAACTCTCGGCACGCGTCTATGAACTCACCGAATTCCTGGTGCATGTCGTCAATTTCAAACGTGAGGATCTGGGCACTGAATGCAGTATTGCACTGCATACTTCCTGCCACGCTCGCCGCGAAATGGGTTCGCACGAAACCAGTGTAGCGCTGCTGGACAGTCTGGCGAACGTGACGGTGCTGGAACAGGCGCGCATCGAGGAATGCTGCGGTTTTGGCGGGACGTTTGCGATGCGTCACCCGGACATTTCAGAAGCCATCGTCAGCGACAAGGTTGCCAGTATTCTGGCGACCGGTGCCAGACGCCTGGTCAGCGCCGATTGCGGTTGCCTGTTCAACATCACCGGGCGGGCAGGGAAAATCGATGAGCTGGCTAACAAGGCCGACCCGAGCTTGCCGGGTACCCATATCGCCAGCTTCCTGCTGGCTCGCACCGCTAAGGAGCCGTCATGAGCGCCCGCGAAAATATCCTGGCACGTCTGCGTAACACGCCGCTGCCAGCAGCCCCCGCGCTGCCCGAGGTCGCCGCCTGGTATGCTACCTATGGCAAACAGGAAAGTATGCAACAGCGCACCGCCCGCTTGCGTACCGCACTGCAAGCAGTACACACCGAAGTGCATGACAGCACATTAACCAGTTGGCCAGATCAATTGCTTGCCATCGCTGCCGATAAAAAATTACGCAATCTGCTGATAGGCGCTGACACTCCGCATGGTGCAGTGCTGGAGGCAAGACAAGCCGAACATCTTAAACTGCTACGCTATAGCGAGCCCATCGAAAGTTGGCGTGACCTGATGTTCGACGGGGTTGATGCAGCGGTAACATTGGCCAGGAGTGCAATCGCCGATACCGGCAGCCTGATACTCTGGCCTACTCCCAATGAACCCCGCCTGATGTCGCTGGTGCCGCACGTGCATTTTGTGCTGCTCGATCCCGCCACCATCCATCCCGATTTTTATTCGGCGCTCAGCGCGGAAGGTTGGAAAGATTCATTGCCGACCAATGCGCTATTGATCTGTGGCCCTTCCAAAACAGCCGACATCCAGCAGACGCTGGCCTATGGCGCGCACGGACCGCGAGAACTGGTGGTGTTGCTGTTACACCCAGAAG
The DNA here is from genome assembly GCA_903876685.1 of uncultured Nitrosomonadales bacterium. Classification (GTDB taxonomy): domain Bacteria; phylum Pseudomonadota; class Gammaproteobacteria; order Burkholderiales; family Gallionellaceae; genus Gallionella. Next base: position 7,484 of record CAIRBC010000366.1, read on the forward strand.
GAGTGCAATCATGAGTCAGACCAACGACGACTTCAATGAACGTAGCCGCAACGCCGTCAACGACCCGGCGCAGCGCAAGAATTTTCGTGGTGCGATGGATTTTCTGCAGGCGAAACGGCGCGCCCAGTTTCCCGACCAGCAGGAATTGGCCAGCCTGCGCACGCTAGGCGAAGCCATCCGCCGCTACAGTTTGGCACGCCTGCCGGAACTGCTGGTTCAACTGGAAAAAAACCTGATCGCTAACGGCATCGAGGTGCATTGGGCAGAAAACGCAGAGCAAGCCAATGCCATCGCACTGTCCATTGCCCGCCGCGTCAATGCGCGTAGCATCATCAAAGGCAAATCCATGGTCAGCGAAGAGGTTGAGTTCAACCACGCGATGGAAGCAGCCGGTATCGAAGCCTTTGAATCCGATATGGGGGAATTTATCGTTCAACTGGCGGGTGAAAAGCCTTCGCATATTATCATGCCGGCGATACACAAGACCAAAATGGAAATCGCCGAGCTGTTCGCCAAAGAGATTCCAGGCGTTGCTTACACCGAAGACGTGGACGGCCTGATCCAGATCGGCCGCCGGGTATTGCGTCGCAAGTTTGTCGAAGCCGGTATCGGGCTGTCAGGGGTCAATTTCGCCGTCGCTGAAACCGGAACCTTGTGTCTGGTCGAGAATGAAGGTAACGGTCGGTTATGTACCACCGTGCCACCGGTGCATATCGCCATCACCGGCATCGAGAAAGTGGTTGAAAAACTGGAACATGTGCCGCCGCTGTTCAGTCTGCTGACCCGTTCTGCGACGGGGCAGGCAGTCACCACTTATTTCAACATGATCAGCGGCCCAAGGAAACCCGGCGAGAAGGATGGTCCGGAGGAAGTGCACCTGATCCTGCTCGACAATGGCCGTACCCAGGCTTATGCC
>CAIRBC010000367.1 GCA_903876685.1 uncultured Nitrosomonadales bacterium
GCGTCAGAGTAGTCGATTTGGTTGTCTGGCAGCGCCTGCAAAGCCTTGATTTCCGCTGCCTGATTCGTGGTAAGTTCGACGCTTGTTGGCTTAGTGTGCTTCTTCATAAATCCTCCGTTCCGTCTTGTCCGCTTTTCGAGCAGAAATGATGCGAATGGCTTCAACACCATCTGCTTTAGTGTAGTTGTGTGCTACCAGCAACAGCACTACGCCATGCACCAGACCTATCGTCTGCCAACGCTGTTCGCCGTTCTCGATTCTGTCCTGTTTGCTAACGTGAAGCGGATCATCAAAAACAAGCTGTGCCGTCTCGAAGCTGACTTGATGCTTCTGCCGGTTGATGCTGTTCTTTGTCTCATCCCAAGCAAATTTCATTGAAGCTCCGAATATGTAGTTACAGTATAGCAGTTACAGATTGAAGTATATGAAATTTTTTTGAGTCTAACTCGATTTTATTGGTATCTATGCATTCGTAAATTAGATCCATCATCTGGTGCATCTGTGTCACGATATCCTTAAGCTGCTCCATGGTTTCGCCATCGTTGCTATCTGTCTCAAGCATCTTGCACAGAGAGGAAAATTTCTCGGTACCCGCCATTTTGGAGGCTCCCCTGATATGATGCCCCAGCGTGCTTAGTGCAGTCAGATCGTAACGTTCCAGCGCTGCATCGACCTCAGCCATATCCAGGCGCGCGGAAGCCAAAAATTTAAGCGCAAATTCATGCATCTTCAGTTTATCGCCAGCAAACGGCCTGCCCAACACCGAGAAGTTAATGATCAAGGTACCGTCATTGTGCTCTTGGTCACCCGCTGGCATGGCCGTTGTAGCGGGTGCTGGAATACCTTTCATGCATTTCACGATCACGTTGTATAAATCCAGAGCTTCGAAAGGCTTGCCGATGAAGGCATTCATGCCTACTCCCAGACAGCGCTCGCGATCTTCAAGCGCTACGTTCGCCGTCATCGCAATCACCGGCAGTCCTGCCAGCTCAAGATCGGCACGAATCAAACGGGTAGTCTCAAGTCCGTTCAACACGGGCATCCGCATGTCCATGAGTACGCAGTCGAAGCGATTCTGTTTTAACAGGTCGAGCGCTTCCTGTCCATTCCGGGCGACACACACGATAGCACCTGCATTTTCGAGAATTTCGCTCACCACCTGCTGATTGAAGAGATTGTCTTCCGCAACCAGAATATACGCTCCACGGAGTGCTGCACGAATCAAAGCCTCATCTTCAGCGATGCTTTTATAGCGATCTTCCAAAAGATTCACAGCTAACTGCCCGGCCTTTTCAAGTCGCACCATGAGCCAAAAGGTGCTGCCCAGACCTAGCGCACTTTCTACACCAACCTTGCCCCCTTTCATCAACTTTGCCATCTGAGCGCAGATGGCAAGGCCTAGTCCGGTGCCTTCAACGCCGCGTGCAAAAGTGCTTTTTATCTGCATAAAAGGTTGGAAAAGTAGGGATTTTTCTGCATCATCCACGCCGATCCCACTATCTTGCACCTCGAAACGCACCAGACAACTGGCTTCAGCTTCCTCAATGTTCAGGGCACGAAGGACGATCTTGCCTTTTTCAGAAAATTTCACGGCATTGCTGAAAAAATTGACCAGTACCTGCGTGATCCTTTGTGTATCGCCACGCAACTGGGAGCCAAGTGTGGCATCAATTTCGATTGAAATTTCAAGGCATTTAGCCTTTACCTGGTCAGCGAGCAAATTAGTGATATGCTTTAGTATGCTGTCAAAATCCAAAGTATGCTCTTCCAGATTCAGTTTTCCTGCGTTAAGCTTGGAATAATCGAGAATATCGTTAATGATGCCGAGTAGATGTTTGCCGGAAAGCTGTATTTTTTCGAGATAGTCACGTTTTTTGGACTCATTCTCAACCTTCAGCGCAAGATAAGTCATGCCGAGTATGCTGTTCATCGGCGTGCGGATTTCATGGCTCATGTTGGCCAGGAATTGGCTCTTGGCGACATTGGCAGAATCAGCCGCCTGTTGCGCCTCAATCAGGGAAGCTTCCACTTGTTTACGTTCTGATATATCCGCTAGTGTGCCTGTCAATCGCGAAGGCTTACCGTCATTATCACGTTCTGTCACCATACCACGCGCAAGCACCCATTTATAGTCACCGTCCTTACATAGCATCCTGTATTCGTTGTAATAAACTGCTGCATTACTCGTCAAATAAGTATCGAGTGTATGCATTGCTTGAGACAAATCTACAGGGTGGATGCTGTTGCGCCATTTTTCTCCTGAATGCTCAAATTCGCCTTCTGGGTAGCCAAGTATGTCTTCAAAGCGCTTTGATAGATACATATCGTTGGTCAACAGATTTCGTTCCCAGACACCTTCGCCCGCACCTTCCAGTGCAAACTTCCAGCGAAGTTCGCTGACTTGCAATGCGCTGTTGGTCTGTTGCAACTGGTTCGTCATGTCATTGATCGAGCGTGCGAGATCCCCAAATTCATCTGCGTCTTCACTGTAAAGTCGGTGATTCAGATTTCCCCTGGCAATCCTTTCAAGACCCGCGTGCAGCGGCAACAGGCGTCTTTTGATCAACCGGTTCAAATGCATTGCGGTTAGAATCACGACGACGGACAGCATTAGCACAAACGCAAACATCATGACAACCAGTTGCTGATAGGCATTTTCGGCTCGCGCAGCGGTCATGTTTTGCAAGACGATGGAAGTGTTTTCGACGGCGGCGGCCTTGAGCATGAGCTGACTAAAGAGTCTGCGATCGTGTTCTGCGTAAACCTGGCTGTTTTCGCCCGCCAAAGCGCGGGTGTTGTCGACGATGCGATGAAAAATCAGCGCAGTGTCTGCAATGCTGTTTTGCAAACGTGCTAGTATTTTCTGCTCCTCGTTGTGGCGAAATTGGGCTCTGGCACGTCGCAACAGTTCATCGGCTGTCTGTTTGCTTTTGTCCCACTGAGCCCTTACACGATCTTCGCGGTATAGAAAATACTGGTTTCTAAATGAAGTACGTTCGATGAAGTTTTCATGAATCGAATCGGCAAACGCGTGATCGTCTTTTGCGTTGTTGAAGGCGCTGAAGTTGTAGCTCAGAATCGGTATCAGGATGAGCAAAGCGGCAATCGTTACGTTGGTAATGAGGCTGAGTCTGGTGCTGATGCGCATGGGCTAGTTCTTCAGGATTGCTTAGGGTTTAACGGCCTTGAGGCTGTCGTAATGGATGTAATTGGTGTAGTCAGGCATGTGGTCGGTGAGTTTGTTTTTCATCGCCCATCGGGTTTCATCTTCCAGCGTGATCAGCAGCGTCTGATCGAGCGTGACGTGGTAGTTGAAGTTTTTCCAGACCTCTTTAATCAAGCCAAGGTCAATTTTCGTCCTCTCAGCAAGGATGACTTGTACTGCCTCCGGGTTTTGGCTAACAAATTTTTCTGCCTTGATCAATGCGCGCAGGAAGCGTCTGACCGTTTCAGGATTGTTGCGCACAAATTCCTGCATTACCGCAATATTGAACGTTTCAGTATAGATCTCCTGGTCGAAAAACAGGGTTCCGTTTGCCCCGAGCTGTTGCTTGATTTGGGTCAGCAGATAGTTCCAGGTTGAAACTGCGTCGACCTTGGCAGTCAGGATAGCATCCTGCATTTGTTCGGGTCTCAGGACGACGGGCTGAATTTGCTTGCGGGTCAGGCCGTTTGCCGTCAGCAATGAATCCAGAAAAAAATCCGAGGTTGTGCCTGGTGTGTAGCCTATGCGCTTGCCCTTCAAGTCGGAGGCTGTTTTGATACCCGCATCCCTCCTTGCCACGACCGCGTTGTTGCTGTTGCTGGATTCTATGTTTGCGATCACGAAAATCTGGTCCCCTTTGAGCACGCTGAACATGATCGGGGTTTCCGCGACAGTGGCAAAATCTGCCTGATGATCGAGTACGGTTTGCAGCGCTTCCTTGCCAAAAGTGCGCATCAGCGGTGTTGCATCAAGTCCTTCTTCCTTGAAGTAGCCTTTTACCATTGCAACATGAGCCAAGGTGCTCTGGGGTTGCCAGGTATAGGCGAAGGTGACTTTCTGCAAGGGTTCTTGCACATTCTGGGCAGGGTTTTTCTGGCAACCAGCGAGCGCGATTAAAATTAATAAATACAGGCGTTGCGCTTTTGTCAGGTTATTCACTTCATTCTCTTCATGATAAATTGTTATGCAACTACTGCCGTTTCATCCAGTTGTTTTGGATTTTTCGCTCGGGTGAATTGATATGTAATTTTAGAACAGCAGTGATATTATATGTCATGCCTGAAATTAAGATTGCTAATGATTCTTGGTCATTATCCTTGAAAAAAGGAAACGGCATACTGCGTCGTGAAGTTTGGGTGGATGAGCAAGATAAGGTGGTTCGTTACCATTTGGCTTATATTAATCGAGGTGTTTTTCAAGGTGATAAGGGGCGTGTGGTTGGCTATGATAATGCACATGGTTTTCATCATAGGCATTTGATGGGTGTGGTCGAACCGATTGATTTTACAAACTTTGAAGATATTGAAGACAGATTTCAAGTTGACTGGGCAGTATTCAGGAGTGAACAATGAAAACGACAATTCAAGTTGCCAGCACGGATGATTTTTTCAAGCGCGGCAAGGAAATTGCAAAGCTGGCAGATCAAGGTAAACGCATCGCTCGTGAACGTATTATTTCTTTTGAAGATCCAGAAGATCTGGCGCGATTGATTACTACTGCCAAGCTTGCTCTGTTTCGTGAGGTGAGAGCCTGCCCTGGATCAATTACTGATTTGTCGCAACGATTGCATCGTGATCGCAGTGCGGTTAAGCGAGATATTGATGAGTTGGAACGAATCGGTTTGGTTGAAGTGGACGATATGCCATTCCCCGGGCATGGTAGGCGAAAAGAGGTGCGGGCTGCTGCTGAGCAGGTGTTACTAGCCATTTAATGCTTATCCTCATCTTAAATTCTGAAGTGGATGTGAAGGAACTGAGGTGTTAAAAACATTGGAATTCAGCGAGCGAAAATGCGGGGTTCGAAAACGCGGGGTCAGTTCTAACGGGCATGGAAAAGGTACCCCCCCTGATAATGAAGCTAGCCATGCCCGTTTCCCTGATGAACCCACTAGCCACTCC
>CAIRBC010000368.1 GCA_903876685.1 uncultured Nitrosomonadales bacterium
AGATAATTTTTTGGCTTTTTCTTGGCTTGAATGGGTTAGCCGAATATTTACGTCCGTTTATTATCATTTAATTCTATATGTTTATTCACAAATTGTTGTTATGTTTAGGGGAGGTCTGTTATACAGTGTTTTTTCAGGGTAACGATATCCAGACAAAAAAATCGTCGGCTGTCAAAGTTGCGCGCATTGTTTCGTATGATAATTTATAATCGTCAATTCAATATTTTTCACTCAACCCATGATGCAAATGTTCCATAATAGGTGGTTATTAAAATTAATCATAGGGTTATATAGTGGCTGTCATTTCTGGAGAACGGTTATACGTTTAATCAGCTTGGGAATGGTCACCGTTCTGCTGGCTGGCTGTGCGGCAGGGCCTGAGTTCAGGCGTCCCGAGGTTAAGCCGGTGCAGTGGCATAGTCCTTTGCCTCATGGCGGCAAGCTGGCGGGTCTGGCGCATTGGTGGGAACAGTTGAACGACCCTTTGCTGAATCAGTTGATTCTGGAAGCCGAAAAAAACAATCCTTCGATCGACATGGCGCTGGCCAGGATGCATGAGGCGCGCGCCAATGCAAATCTAAGCGGGGCAGGGCTGTATCCGGTGTTAATGCTGGAAGCCGGGTCGAATCGCAGTCGTAACGTGTTTGGCACGCAGATTTTTGAGCAGACGGCGCACAAGCTAAGTTTTGATGCGAGCTGGGAGTTGGATTTGTTCGGTAGTAACCGGCGCAGTGCTCAGGCGGCCGAGGCGCGCTTTGGCGCTGAAGTCGCGGGCTGGCACGAGGCGCGCATCAGTCTCGCGGCTGAGGTGGCGCGGGTGTATACCGGGATGCGTCAGTGCGAAGCTGCCTTGTCGATTGCACAGCAGTTGCAGCAATCTCATGCAGTGGTACTGGCGCTGACGCTGCAGAAACAGAGTGCAGGACTGGCGTCGAGCATGGATCGTTTGCGTGCCGAGGCGGCCAGTGCCGATGCCGATTCTGCCTATCTGGCAAGGCAAGGCGAGTGTGCACGCGGCTATAATCAGCTTGCCATGCTTACCGGCATCGAACAATCCGTGTTGCAGGTGAGCCTGATTAAAGGAGTCGCGGTCATTCCAGTGCCATATAGTGTGGATATCAGCAGTATCGCCGCCCAATTTGTCCGGCAACGTCCGGATGTGGCTGGTGCTGAATGGCGGCTCGCCGCCGCGAGTGCGGAGATCGGTGTGGCAACTGCAGCGCTTTATCCCAGCCTGATCCTGTCGGGTTCGGTGGCGCTTAACCGGGTGACGATGAGCGGGCAAAGTGCGCAGGTGCCCACCTGGTCATTTGGTCCAGCGTTGTCTTTCCCGTTGTTTACTGCCGGGCGAGGGCAGGCGGGGGTAGCGGCGGCACAGGCACGTTATGACTATGCCTTGGCGAATTATCAAAAGTCGGTGCGAGAGGCGATACAGGAGGTGGAAGATGCACTTGTGCGTCTGAATATGGCCAGTTTGCGGGTGCAAAAGGCCAGGCAGTCTCAGGGTCATAATCAACAGTTGCTGACGGTAACTCAGGCGCGCAACACCACCGACCTGGCCAATCAGTTGGTGGTTGAAGACGCCAGACGCAACTTTTTGCAGTCCCAAGATTTGGCTAGTCAGCAGGATCAGGAGATCGTGCTGGCTTGGATTGCGTTATACAAGGCATTGGGCGGTGGCTGGGACGAGCAGGCATCACAGGGATTGGCATCGGGGGGGCAGCATGAGTAAAGTAAAAATGGGTTTGGTGGTGATCGTGGTCGGGGTGGTGTCACTGTTGGCATTTAAGGTTTTGCTGAAGCCGAAGGCCGTGGCCGTGGTAGATGTTGCGAAACCGGCACTGACGGTGACTAGCGTAACGCCACAGCGCTTGGATTGGGCTGGATCGGTGAGCGCAAATGGTGCGGTGTTACCCTGGCAGGAAGCAATTGTTGGCTCAGAAATCAATGGAGTACGCTTGGTAGAAGTGCTCGCTGAAGTGGGAGACCGCGTGAAAAAGGGCGATTTGCTGGCACGTCTAGCTGACGAGACGCTGCAAAACGAATTGCACCAGCAGTTGGCTGCCTTCGATGAGGCGGTGGCACGCTTTCAGGAGGCTGAAGCGAATGCGACGCGTGCCGAAAATCTCAAGGAGTCGGGGGCACTTAGCGCACAGGAATTACAGCAATATGCCAGTGCGGCGTTTATAGCGCGAGCACAGATGGATGCGGCGAAGGCGCGTGTTTCCAATGCCCGATTGAAATTAAGCTATACCCGCATTACCGCACCGGATGATGGGTTTATTTCAGCGCGCACGGCTACCCTGGGCTCTGTCGCTCAGGCTGGCAGCGAACTGTTTCGACTGATCCGGCAGGGCCGGTTGGAGTGGCGTGCGGAACTTTCTGAAGGACAATTGCAACAGCTGCGCCTCGGACAAGCGGTGCGGGTGCATGCGTCGGCTGACCAGTCAGTATCAGGCACGGTGACGCGCATCGCTCCCGCGATAGACAGCAATACGCGTAACGGTTATGTGTTTGTCAGCCTCAAGGCTAACCCGTCGCTGCGTGCCGGGATGTTTGCCGAAGGGGAGTTCGAGTCAGGCAGTTCCAAGGCCTTGACCTTGCCGCAGAGTGCGGTGGTGCTTCGCGATGGTTACAGCTATGTGTATCTGCTAGGTGCGGACGGGCGGGTGAGTCAGGTCAAAGTCACCACAGGCAGAAGGCAGGAGCTACTGGTTGAGGTACTTCAGGGTCTGGCGGCAGAGGCCGTGGTAGTCGGCAGCGGGGCAGGCTTTCTCAATGATGGCGATCTGGTGCGGGTGGTGAACGCCACCGCCACTCAACAAAAGGATTAGCATGAATATTTCAGCCTGGGCGATACGCAATCCGATCCCCTCCATATTGCTGTTTATCATGCTGACACTGGTGGGTCTATGGAGCTTCAAGACCATGCTGGTGCAGGATGCGCCTGACATCGAGTTGCCGGTAGTGGTGGTGACCGCCAAGCTGGAAGGGGCGGCGCCGGTACAGATGGAGACCGAAATTTCGCGCAAGATCGAAAATTCTGTGGCGAGTCTGACGGCCGTCAAACATGTGTATGCGAATATCACGGATGGTAATGCAGTCATTTCGGTTGAATTCGACATCGAGAAGAATGTCACCGAAGCCGTGGACGATGTGCGCGATGCGTTGAGCCGGATTCGTGCCGATCTGCCTAGCGACATGAAAGAACCCATCATCTCCAAGGTCAATACGGCGGGCAGGGCAATACTCACCTATAGCGTTTCCTCGGAACAGATGGATGAGCAGGATCTTTCCTGGTTCGTGGATAATGATATTTCAAAGAAATTGCTTTCTGTGCCGGGTGTCGGGAAATTCACGCGTATCGGCGGAGTGGATCGGGAGGTGCGTGTCGAGATTGATCCGAGGAAAGTCGCGGCACTAAATGTCTCGGTGGCGGATATTTCCCGGCAAATTCACAAGGTGCAGCAGGAGTCTTCAGGCGGCAGGGCCAATCTGAATGGTGCCGAGCAGGCGGTGCGCACCATCGCCACGGTGACAGACGTGGCAGCACTGGCGGCAATGGAGTTGGTGTTGCCGGACGGGCGCCATTACCGGTTAGATCAACTGGCGGTGGTCAGCGACCGGATTGCCGAGCGCCGTAGCGCCGCGATGCTCGACGGTAAGCCGCTAATTGCCTTCGAGGTGACGCGCAGCAAGGGCAGCAGCGAGGTTTCGGTAGCCAAGGCGGTGCGCACGGCGATAGACAGGCTGAATAGCGAGCATCCGACTATCCATATTAATCCGGTGTTTGATTCGGTCGAGCGCGTCCAGGAGAATTTTGAAGGTTCCATGCATCTGCTGTATGAGGGCGCGATACTCGCCGTGCTGGTGGTGTGGTGGTTTCTGCGCGATGCCCGTTCCACCTTTATTTCGGCGGCTGCGTTGCCGCTTTCGGTGATCCCGACCTTTATCGGCATGCAGTATCTGGGCTTTACCCTGAATATGGTGACTTTACTGGCACTGGCGCTGGTGGTCGGTATTCTGGTGGACGATGCGATCGTCGAAGTCGAGAATATTGCGCGCCATCTGCATATGGGCAAGTCGCCCTATCAGGCTTCGCTGGAAGCGACCAGTGAAATCGGACTGGCGGTGGTGGCGACCACCTTCGCGCTGGTCTCGGTATTTTTGCCGACGGCTTTCATGGGCGGCATACCCGGCAAGTTTTTCAAGCAATTCGGCTGGACGGCGGCACTGGCGATCATGGCCTCGCTGGTGGTGGCGCGGTTGCTGACACCGATGATGGCGGCTTATTTGTTAAAGCCCACTGAAAAAATTGTTGAACACGACGGTAAAACCAAGCAGCAGTATCTGCGACTGGCTAACTGGTGCCTGTCGCACCGGTTGGCAACTTCCTTGATTGCCGTGGCTCTTTTTATGGCTTCGCTAGGCTTGATTCCGTTATTGCCCAGCGGTTTCATTCCGCCAGCCGATCATGCACAGACCCAGGTGACATTAGAGTTGCAACCGGGCAGCACGCTGGAAGATACCACCCGCATGGCGGAACAGGCGCGGGCGATCCTGTTGCAGATGCCCGAAGTGAAGCAGGTGTTCAGCGCCATCGGCCGGGGGGCGAGCGGCGATCTGTTTTCTTCAGGCAGCGAAGCCGATGTGCGCAAGGCCAACCTGAATGTAACGCTGGTGCACCGTTCGCAACGTCAATTGAAGCAGTCGCAACTGGAGGCGCTGTTTCGCGAGAAAATGCAAGCTCTGCCGGGGGTGCGTGTGACGGTGGGGGCAGGCGATAACGGCGAGAAGTTGGTGATCCTGCTGGCGGGCGACGATCCGCTAGTGTTGAGTGATACGGTTCATTTGGTAGAACGAGAGTTGCGCGCCATTAAAGGCCTGGGTAATATTACTTCCAGTGCCAGTCTGGTACGTCCGGAGATCAGTATACGCCCGGATTTTGCGCGCATGGCGGATCTGGGCGTCACCGCTGAGAGTGTCGGTGAAGTGGTGCGCATTGCCACGGTCGGCGACTACAGCGCGGCACTCGCCAAACTCAATCTGCCGCAACGTCAGGTGCCGATAAGGGTGCAATTGCCGGAAGCCTCGCGCAATAATATTGAGGTACTGGCGCAATTGCCGGTGCATGGCAAGGCAGGCAATGTGAAGTTGCGCAATGTCGCGGAGCTAGTCATGAGTAGTGGTTCGGCGCAGATTAACCGGTTGGATCGCAGTCGTAATGTTGCGATCAATATCGAGTTGAATGGTCGTCAGCTCGGTGATGTTTATGCGGAAGTCGCCAATTTGCCTAGTCTGAAATCGTTGCCGCCCGGGGTCAGGCGTGGTGAATCGGGCGATGCCGAGCGGATGAAGGAACTGTTCGGCAGTTTCGGACTGGCGATGCTGACGGGCGTGCTGTGTGTGTACATCGTACTGGTGTTGTTATTCAAGGACTTCATGCAACCGGTGACTATCCTGGTGGCGTTGCCTTTTTCCTTTGGTGGCGCATTTGTCGCCTTGCTGGTCACCCATAGCAGTTTCTCGATGCCGTCATTGATCGGCTTGCTGATGCTGATGGGCATCGTCACCAAGAACTCCATTCTGCTGGTGGATTACGCCATCATGGCACGCCGTGATCACGGGTTGGAGCGTTATGCCGCGCTATTGGATGCGTGTAATAAGCGCGCCCGGCCGATTGTGATGACTTCCATCGCGATGGGTGCGGGGATGTTGCCAATAGCGATGGGACTGGGTGCTGAACCCAGTTTTCGTATGCCGATGGCGACGGCGGTGATTGGCGGCCTGATCACCTCAACCTTGCTTAGCCTGTTCGTGGTGCCGGTGGTGTTCAGCTATGTGGATGATTTGATGGAAAAGCTGAAACGCCTGCGTCCGGAGATTGAGTAGGGAGCGCAAGCAGTGGCTGGGAAGATAAGCCTTAACATGACAGTTTTCTCGCTTTGTTGACATCGGCCAATGGTCATCGCGCAAAGGAGCATCACCGATGAGTACCTTTCAATGGCAATTTCCCTCATGATTCTGTTGCAATGCTTTTGGCTGGTGATCTGATACGCCGATACAGCGAATCAAGGGGTCTGTGTAGCTTGTAAAAAAGGAATCGGTGATTGCCGCAGATTAAATGGGTTTTAACTCCTTATCCTGAGTTTTCTCTAACGGGCATGGCAAATTGCCACCCCTGATGATGAAACCCATCATGCCCGTTTCCCTCTCCCCATCCCTCTCCCGCAAGCGGGCGAGGGAGAAGACGATCGCTGCGCGAGTTTCACGTTAAACTAGTAATTTTGCTTTCCAATTGAATCACGCGCTTCTCTAGCCATGCGGTAGTTTGTCTAAGTCCGTTTAGCTCAGATAAAAGCGGGTCTGCATTCTTCAGTAGTGCATCAGAAATATGTAAAGGTGGCTTCGATTTGACATTAATTGCATCTAGTGGATGTGGCAATTGCACTGTAACCGCTGTGGATTTAAAACGATCATTTCGGAGAAAGGTAAGCTCCAAAACTTTAGGGACAGTCAGGTCTTCATTAAACCTCTGAATACCACAGCAGTTATTGGGATGAGCATGTACACATTTAAACGATTTTAATATTTTATTCAAGGTAGGAAAAAAAACTCCCTTGAGAAATTGTACCTTTGAAAGCAAATGTAATGCGTGAAGTTCCAGAACAATTATTCGAAAGCTTGAGAGGTTATCTTCAGTTGCATGAAGTAAGTTTCTGTATTCAGCACCTTCAATATCCATTTGTAAAATCAAGTCGCTATTAGCTGTGGAGTTGGTATTTATCCATTGATTTATATCAATATTTTTATCATTAGCTTCAATATCCAGAAATTTTTTTTCAAAAAATTGCATATTGTGAATTATGGGTGTCCTGAATTTTTCAATGTCAGAAGAAAAATCACACATATATGATTTTATGCCATATTTTAGCGCCAGATCATCTTCAAAGTATTTTGAATTATTGGTTCCGGGTGAAAAACACGCTTGAATACCCTCTACGTCATTGGGGATCAAATATCCTCCGTCGCCGCTGGCACCAATTCGAATTAGTGGGATACCACAACTTACCGGCGCTAAAATCTCTATCGCTCGTTTAATGTCTTCGAAGTTGGAATTACCCTGGTTCAGACTCATTTCTTCATAATTATATGCTGAATTGATGAGTTCTCTGGTGATTCCAAACTTATTCAATATCCAGTTCATAATTTATTACATCTGTAAAATGTATAAAGTTTACTAGTGTCCTGTCGAGCCTTTAACTTTGGATTAAAGCCTTATCAATTTGATTCGCGGGTAGGCTGTGCTTGCGTACCATTTGTGATGATTTCAGCCTTTAATTTTGGTTCGCAGGCGCACCAAACGAGTGAATATTGGCCGGGTGCAAAGGCTAAGAAATTTAGTCGAACAACCCAAGGATTTAAGATTCGTGCAGCACGGTCAAAACATTTTTTATTGCAAATTCTAATTAATGACCTAATTTTTACTCATCTACGCAAATGATAACAAAAAATCCGTAATTTAATGAGAAAATTTGGCTCTAGGCAAAGCAAGCGTGCAGAATTAACCTCGGTTAACAAAGTTGCACGTCACCCGTACGCAAAATAAGTTAATCATTGGCTGGAATTTGATTGCCACCGGCGATAACATAACTCCAGCAAAGTTTAATTGTCGATGCACGCTGCGCCAATGTTTATTACGCCGAATTCGCCGCTATTGGCCGGCACTTTCAGATGACGCATTGAAAGTGCTTTTTCTTCGTTTCAGTATCGATTGTGTTACCGCTTCGGTGACGCAAGGTTGACGGCTGAATCTCTAACGGGCATGGCACATTGCCGCCCCCTATGATGAAACCCGCCATGCTCGTTCCTCTTATGAACCCATTAGCCACGCCACCAGCTTGCCAAAAGACAGCAATCAAGTGGCTGGTTATCTCCCCATCTCTACCCATGAACCTCCATTTCGTAGGGTGCGCTTGCGCACCAATTTCATCGACC
>CAIRBC010000369.1 GCA_903876685.1 uncultured Nitrosomonadales bacterium
ATTTCCAATACTGGATCCATTTCCGATACAGGATCCATTTCCAATACAGGATCCATTTCCAATACAGGATCCATTTCCAATACAGGATCCATTTCCTATACAGGATCCATTTCCAATACTGGATCCATTTCCGATACAGCATCTATCACTGGCACGATCAGTACGGGGTCAAATGCCGCGATTGTGCTGCTGAGCGGTCTTGAGCACACTTACGATGGCACTGTGCCTTCGGCCAGTTGCAGCACTATTCCCGCTAATCTTGCCACCACTATTAGCTATGATCATTTAAGCAAGAATGCGGGTAGTTATGCGGTCACTTGCAGCGTGACCGAACCCGGCTATAGTGCCAGCACCACCGGGACTTTGACGATTTCACCCGCGCAATTATCGATTACCTCAGCGCTTGATGGTAGCTATTTGATGAATAGTTCAGGTGCTTTAATGGCATCGAATGGCAGTATCGTTTCCAGTTCCTTAACGGCTCAGAGTAGCGTTATCAGCTCAATAGCAGGGACGATTTCACAACTTGCAGGGAACTACGCGCTTTCAGGTGCAGGAACACTATCCCTCACCGTGATCCCCACTAACGGTGGCGGGGTTATCACGATGGCTGATGGAACTGCTACGGCCATACATCCGGTGATGCTTTCTGCTAGCACGATCAATCTTGCAGCAGGCTGGAATCTGCTCGGCAGTAGTTCGGATGCGCCGCTCGATGTGGCAACACTGTTCGGGGATCCATCTCAATTCGGCACTGTCTGGAAGTGGAATCCGACAACCAAAAATTGGGCCTTTTATACCCCGGCGCTGCAAGGGCAGGCGCTTCTCGATTACGCCGCAGCCAAAGGTTATGAGGTGTTGACGACTATTAAGGGTGGCGAAGGATTCTGGGTGAATGCGTTAGTGGCAATCAGCATCAGTTTTCCTGCGGGCAATGCTTATTTTCCTACTCTGGTATCCGGTTGGAATCTGGTTTCGTTGGGTGTACAGATGCCTCCCAATCAGTTTAATCTGAGTTTGAGCAGCACACCCCCTGCCACGGGTGTTGTTCCGCAAAATGTCACTACCGTATGGTCATGGGATAATAACTCGTCGAACTGGTGTTTCTATGCACCCTCACTGGAAGCAGACGGTAATTTGCCGAATTATATTGCGAGCAAAGGTTATCTGGATTTCACCACAAACAGCACGAAGCTGACGCCAGGGCAGGGATTCTGGGTGTATAGATAATAACGGGTTATTTGATAATGAGTCTTGATAACAATCAGTTGTGATAATAATGAGTTGTGATAATAATGAGTTGTGATAATAATGAGTTGTGATAATAATGAGTTGTAATGGATAGCGTTGATCTGGTGGTACTTAAAACTCTGCTGGAATGGCAGTCGGAAGTGCAGTGGCTGGTGACGGTGGTGAAAACCTTCGGTTCCAGTCCGCGTCCGGAAGGTGCCATGCTGGCGCTGCGTCACGATGGTTTGATACAAGGCTCGGTGTCGGGTGGTTGCATCGAGGATGAGCTCGTGCTGCGTGCCAGGCAGGGGCAATTGCAAACCGAGCGTGCGGAACTGCTGACTTATGGAGTCACGCGTGAGGAGGCGCTGCGTTTCGGTTTGCCTTGCGGCGGCGCGATGCAGTTGGTGATAGAGCCCATTAAGGATATTGCCTGGGTCAGTGAGTTATTGCAAAAGATTCAGTCGCATCAAATGGTTAGGCGCACGCTGACGCTGAGTTCGTTGCAGGTAGTGCTGAACACCGCGCAGCAGTCGGATCGTATCGACTTTGATGGCGAAATTCTCACTACACTGTATGGTCCGCGCTGGCGTCTGCTGATCATCGGTTGTGGTCAGACTTCAGTCTATCTGGCACGGATGGCGCAGGCACTCGATTATCAGGTTTATGTCTGTGATCCGCGCAGCGAGATGCGTCAGACCTGGGATGTGACTGATACGGTATTGCTCGAGGTAATGCCGGATGATGCGCTCGTGGAATTACAAGCCGATGAATGTACAGCGATCATTGCGCTGACGCATGATCCGAAACTAGATGATATGGCCTTGCTGGAGGCATTGAAGACCCCTGCTTTTTATGTGGGAGCTCTAGGTTCCAGGGTCAATAACAACAAACGCCGCGAGCGTTTGAAATTGTTTGACCTAAGTGCTGAACAAATCGCAAGGTTACACGGTCCGGTTGGTTTGAGCATCGGTAGTCGCACCCCGCCGGAGATAGCCGTGGCTATACTCGCCCATCTCATTTCTGTACGCAATCAGACTACGCTCAATAAAGAGCTTAATAATCAGGAGATTTGTCTATGATTTCATTTATCCTTAATGGTAAAAATACCGAGGTCGATGTGGCACCCGATACCCCGTTGTTATGGGTGCTGCGCGACCATCTCCACCTGACCGGCACCAAATTTGGCTGCGGCGTGGCGCAATGCGGCGCTTGCACGGTGCACCTGGAAGGGCGCGCGGTACGTTCCTGTGTCACGCCGGTGGCCAAGGCCAGTGGCAAGCATGTGACGACTATCGAAGGACTCGCCGAATCCACTCTGGGCAAGACCGTGCAGACGGCGTGGCAGGAGGTGGATGTACCGCAGTGCGGCTATTGTCAGTCCGGACAAATCATGGCCGCTACCGCGTTGCTCACCGAACATCCGCATCCCAGTGAGGCGCAGATATCCGTTGCGATGGAGGGCATTCTGTGCCGTTGCGGGACTTATAACCGCATCCGTAGCGCGATTCACCAGGCGTCAGCATTGCAGGGAGTGGCCAAATGAAACACACATACGATTTATCACGCCGGGAATTTCTCAAGGGCTCAGCAGCCGTGGTGGGTGGTCTGGTGATCGGCTTTTATCTGCCGGCTAAAGGCGGTCGCGCTTATGCGGCCGAGGCACCGTCCAAACCGGTTTATCCGCCGAATGCCTTCATCAAAATCTCGGCTGACGACAGCATTACGGTGATCATCAACAAGTCGGAGATGGGACAGGGTGTCTATACTTCGTTGCCGATGCTACTGGCCGAAGAACTGGAAGCCGACTGGAGTCGTATCCGCGTCGAGTCTGCTCCGGTAGACGCCGTTTATAATCATACCAGTTTTGGTATGCAGATGACCGGCGGCAGTTCCAGTATCCCGTCTTCCTGGGAGCAATTGCGGCGCGTCGGTGCTAGTGCACGGATATTGCTGATTCGTGCCGCTGCTACGCAATGGGGTGTGCCGGAGAAAACCTGTCATGCGCTGAACAGTCAGGTGATTCATGCCGAGAGTGGCCGGAAACTGGGTTATGCTGCGCTGGCTGAGGCGGCTGGCAAATTGCCGTTGCCGGAAAATGTCGTGCTCAAACAGCCCAAGGACTTCAAGTTGATTGGCAAGCCGCTGAAGCGCCTCGATACGCCGGCCAAGATCAATGGTAGCGCGCAGTTTGGTTTGGATGTGTACTTGCCGGGTATGCTGACGGTGTTGATCGCGCGCAGTCCGGTGTTCGGCGGCAAGGTGAAAAGTTTTAAGGATAGTGCTGCCCGCAAGGTGCCGGGTGTCGAGGGCGTCTATCAGGTGCCGACTGGCATCGCCGTCGCAGCCAGTGGTTTCTGGCCGGCCACCTCCATCTACGCTAGGTCCAATAAAATCATTGATTTGCCAAGGGACGCTTGGACTTCCTTTATTTAGAATACTCGCATTTGATATGATATTTCCACATCGGATTCCAGTGCCGCTTGATG
>CAIRBC010000370.1 GCA_903876685.1 uncultured Nitrosomonadales bacterium
AGGTTCATGGGTAGGGATGGGGAGATAACCAGCCACTTGGTTGCGGTCTTTTGGCAACAAAGTGGAGTGGCTAGTGGGTTCATCAGGGAAACGGGCATGGCGGGTTTCATTATCAGGGGTGGCAGTGTGCCATGCCCGTTAGTATTGCGACACGACCCAAACGGCTGCCAGAGAATCTTCTGCTCAAGGGGAGTTAGCGCAGCTTTCGTTTGCAGGCAACAACGTAAATCCAGAATTTATTCAGGAGAGAGGCCATGCAATACACCGGACAGGACATGCTGTGGTTGATCGGTAGTCTTTCAAGCCTATTCCATATTCCGTTCGACCCCAAGCTGATACGTCAGCAATTTCCACCGCCCTATTCGAGAATCGCCTTGCTCAATGCCTTGCAGACGCTGGATTTCAGGGTCGGGGAAATGCTATTGGACAAGGATAGTATCACGGCAATGGCGGGTATTCCTTTTCCCGTCATCGCCTTTAGTGGCACTGTAGACTCGCCTGATCAAGGCGCTGCCGTCGCCTTGCCAGCACCAGAACTTGCTAAACACGTCAGTCTGGCGCGCGTCGTGCCAGTTCCAGAGTTGGTCAGACCGGTGTTACTGATCAAGGCCGATGCCAGTCGGGTGCTGTTGTTTCGTGCGGGTGCGCGGCGCCCGGAAACGATGCTGCTCTCTGAATTTTCAAGGCATTTCAGTCTGGATATTTTGCTGGTTACGCGCGACCCCATGCAATTGATCAAGGAAATCGAGCAGGATCGTTCAGGAAGCGATTTGCAATCCCCGGTTCCGGCGACTATTCCTTTTGGTTTTGGCTGGTTTGTTCCCGAGTTGCTGAAATACAAGCATATCTGGCGGGATATACTGATTGCCTCGCTTGCCATTCAGTTCGCCGGTCTGGTCACGCCGCTGTTCACCCAGGTTATTATCGACAAGGTGATAGTTCACCAGACTCAGAGTACCTTGATTGCCATTGCCGTTGGCCTTTGCATGTTCATGTTGTTCAATGGTGCGATGAGCTGGCTGCGTCAGTATTTCGTGCTGCATACAGGCACACGCATCGATGCCGTGCTGGGTAGCCAGGTTTTTCGTCACCTGCTGCACTTGCCGTTGCAGTATTTTGAGCACCGTCCCACAGGCATTCTGATCGCGCGTCTGCAAGGGATCGAAACGGTGCGCGGATTTATCTCTAGCGCTGCGGTTACCCTGTTGCTGGATTTACCATTTTTATTCATTTTTATCGCGGTGATGGGTTGGTATAGCTGGCAGCTCACTTTAATCGCACTGTTCATGTTACTGCTGATATGTGTCTTGAGTTTTGCGGTCACACCTGCCTTGCGAGAAAAAATCGATCATTTATTCCTGCTGGGGGCGAGAAACCAGGCTTTTGTCACCGAATATGTGGCGGGTATCGAAACGGTCAAATCCTTGCAGATGGAACCGGCTCTGGAGCAGAAATATGGTGAAATCATCTCTCAATATCTGGCCGCCGGCTTTGCTACCCGTCAGTTTTATAATAGTTACAATGTCGCCGCCAATGCGCTTGAGCAGTTGATGACCTTGTCTATCCTGGTTGCAGGTGCGCTGCTGGTGATGCAAAACGAGGGCTTTACCATCGGCATGCTGGTCGCCTTTCAGATGTTTGCCGGGCGTATGAGCCAGCCCATGCTGCGTCTGGCCGGACTTTGGCAGGAATTTCAGCAGGCCGATATCGCAGTGAAGCGCCTGGGCGATTTGATGAACGCGCCCGTCGAACCGCATGCCATGGTTCCGGCACGTGCCAGTAACAGTGCGGGGGGACGCGTCGAACTGAAGGAAGTTAGTTTTCGTTATAGCGACAGTCATCCGTGGTTGTATCGCAATCTCAATTTATTGTTGGAGTCAGGCAAACTCACCGTGCTGATGGGGCCTTCGGGTTGTGGTAAGAGTACGTTATCGAAGATGTTGCAAGGTTTTTACTGGCCGGTCGATGGCAGTATTTTATTGGATGGTTCTGATATCCGTCATCTGGCAGCCAATGAGTTGCGCGCAAATCTGGGTGTCGTGCCGCAGGAAACGCGGCTGTTTTCCGGTACGCTTTATGACAATCTGCAACTGGCCAGTCCCCATGCCGGTTTCGAGCAGATTGTGGAAGCCTGCAAACTGGCGGAAATTCATGCAGTCATCGAGCAGTTGCCGCATGGCTATCAGACCCTGGTCGGCGAAAATGGCGTTGGACTTTCAGGTGGACAGCGCCAGCGTATCGCCATCGCCCGAGCCCTGTTAAAGCGACCGCGCTTACTGATTTTTGATGAAGCGGTCAGTAGTCTGGATGAGGCGACTGCCGAAAATTTTGTCTGTACCATCAATAAACTTCGGAATCGCGTTACCATGTTGTTTATCACCCACCATTTGCCACGGGCGTTGCAGGTGGATGAAATTATCCATTTTGGTGAGGTGGCATCAGCCGTTGTTTGACCCGGTCGTTGGCAAAGATCCGCTGGTGGTGCGTGTAAATCGAGCTAAAAATCGCGGTTGTAAAAATAACGAGAATCGCGCATCCTTACGCTGGTATGAGAACCCGAAATGACGGGTTGAAATCGTGGCTCAAGGCCGAGAATTGATAACGATGAAGAGAGACAATATTGATAAGCTGTTTTAGAAGCAAAGGCTTTACTTTGATTGAGTTGCTGGTGGTGATGGCAATCATCGCGACGCTACTCACCATCGCCGTACCCCGCTATTTTGGCAGTGTGGATTATTCAAAGGAAATCGCGCTTAAACAGAGTTTGGGCGTGATGCGTGATGCGATTGATAAATTCTATGGGGATAGCGGCGCTTATCCGGAAACACTGGAGGATCTGGTCAACAAGAAGTATCTACGCGCAATTCCGGTGGATCCACTTACCGATAGTGTATCGTCCTGGCAGGTCATCGCGCCGCAGGATAGCAAACTAAGCGGTGTCTATAATGTCAAGAGTGGCGCAACCGGTACCGCGCGCGATGGCTCGAATTATCAGGATTGGTAGGCATGTCTCTGCAACGCGGTTACACCTATTTGCTGGTACTCTTCATTGTCGCATTGCTTGGAGCCAGTCTGCCGATTGCCGGAGAAATGTGGGCGACCGCAAAGCAACGTGAACGTGAAGCCGATTTGTTGATCGCAGGAGATGCCATCAGGCGAGCCATCGCTAGTTACTATACGTCAGGTCCTGCCCAGTATCCGCCCAAGCTGGAAGATCTGATCAAGGATCCGCGTTTTCCAGAGGTGAGACGTCATTTGCGACAACTTTATACGGATCCGTTTAGTGGTACCACAGAATGGGTGCTGATTAATTCACCTCGGGGAGGCATCATGGGTGTCGCGAGCGCATCCGAAGATGCGCCGCTTAAGCGTACTGGCTTTCAAGGTGCGGATCAGGTGTTTGAAGCGCAAGCCTTGCGCTTGAAGGATAAATTGCGCTATCGCGATTATGAATTCATTTATGATCCCGCGATGGGTAGGGTGGTACGATAATGTGCATTTTAGTGCGCTCCAGAGGGTGAGCCTACGCCGGGTGGAGGTGAAAAATCCAGTTGCGGGTTTACTGCCGGTGTTACCGGTGTAGTGGGTGTAGCAGGTGTAGGAGGTGTAGTGGGTGTAGTCGGTGTAGTCGGTGTAGTGGGTGTAGTCGGTGTTACAGGTGTAGCTGGTGCTGAGGGTGTAGTCTGGTTAAAGCCTGGTGCCGGGATAGAGCCTGTCTGCATGATTGGGGCAGGGGGCAAGCCAGGCGCTGAAACGCCGGGCATCGAACTAGCACCGGTACTGCCCCGTTGCCCTGATTCAGTGCCTGAGGAGTATTGCATTAAATCGGCACTGGGTCTGGCCAGATTGTTGATTACATGCGGTGTAATCGCAAGTATGATTTCAGATTTGTCCCGGGTTGAGCTTCCGTCTGAAAACAGTCTGCCCAGCAAGGGTATATCGCCCAAGCCAGGCAGTTTGCTAGTTGCTTCGCGCTCGTCATCGCGGATCAGACCCGCCAGCACCTGTGTTTCACCGTCGCGGATCGTAAGAACGGTGCTGGTATTGCGGGTGCCTACATCGTAGAATCCGGGGGTGACTTTGCTTTGTGTGGCGGTGCTGACTTCGAGGTTTATCTTGACAACCACATCATCATCTAGCATGACCTGTGGTTCCACTTCCAGTTTTAACCCTACATCGAGATAATTGACCGTCTGGCCGACAAAAGTACTGGTGGAGCTTGAGGTGGTGGTTACTACCGGTAAACGGTCCCCTACATGAATTTTCGCCTTCTCGCGATTGCGTACCCGGATGCGCGGATTCGCCAGCATGTTGGTGCTGCCATCATTATCGGTCAGGTTCAAGGTGCCGATTATTCCTTGTCCGGCGGTGCTTGACAAGCCGCCAATGCCAATGTTGATGCCGTCAGCGGTTATCTTTTTCAAGGCCTGTGCGGTGATTGGATTGGCAATTCCGACGGCTACTTGCGTCGGAAAAGTAACGCCAATTTCCTTGAGTTTTGAACGCTTTACTTCAATGACATCGATAGCCAGCATCACTTCGGGTTCTGGCTGGTCATGTGCGAGTATCAGTTTTTCAGTCATTTCAATGGCTTCCTGATTATCGCGAACCACTAGCAGGTTACGTTTTTCGTCTACATAGACATCTTTCAATTTGAATATGGTCTTTAACATGGTCATGATCTGTTTGGCATCTGCATAGGCCAGAAAGAAATTGCGTACCGTCAGCTCCTGGTATTCGGTCAACTTTTGCGGGGTCTTGGGAAAGATGAATAAGGTTTTTGAGCTAACCACCTTTTTCATCATTTGCTGCGTCATTAACAGTCCTTCAATGGCATCCTCTACGCTTACGTTATGTACGTAGATGGATGCCTTGATGTCCTTGCGTATATCCTTGTCCAGAATGAAATTAATACCCGACGCATGCCAGATCGCATCAAATATATCCTTAAGGGCAGCGTCGTTAAATTCCAGGGAAATGATCTTTTTGAATTCTGGGCCGAGCAGCGGCGTTCCGGATATATTGTTGCTCTGCTGCTCATTGATTCTTTTTATCAGTTTGAGTGCCTTGCGATGCGCGGGTTGTTCCAGCAGGATGTTATGCAAAATGGCTTCGGTGCCTTTGATGTTTCCGCTGCGATATAACTCCTCAGCCTTGCTGATTTGCGTGTCACGGTTTCGCAGATCAGTCAGTCGCTGGTAATCTGTCTTAGCCTGGGTATTGTTGGGATCAATGCGCAACAGGCGGGAACGTAGCGACTCGGCATCGTCCAGTCTTTCGTTTTCAAGCGCATCCTTGAACTCGCGGGTCATACGTTCAGCGACCATGCTCCGATTGCGCAGCAAAGCTGCGCGTGCATCTTTAGATTCAGGTTCATTTTTGGTCAGAGTTTCAAGCGTTGCTATTCCTTCCTCATAGTGGCCGGTGCTGATTGAGGATTCTGCTTTTAGAATCTGATCGGGTGTGCTGGCGCAGCCAGTGGCGAGCAACCCTAAACAAAGCAAAAAGGATCGAGTAGTCAATGGGTGGTGTAAATTAAATATCATGGCAATAAAACACCTGTAGCTAAGATTTGGGTTGTATTCATTGGCAAGTAAGTCAGCGAGATAGAGGCTTGCTCGATTTTTTCGATTTTGTAAGTGCCCTTGATGGTATCGCCTTGCTTGACCTTGTGCATCTGGGAACCTTCCATCAGGAAGATAGTTACGTTTTCACCTTCGGTATAGCGCCCGGCAAAGATGAATGGCAAGGCGGGGGCGACCGGTTTTGCGGGTTGTAGTTGGGGTGGGGGAGGCGGCATCCAGCTTTGTTGCGGGAAAAGATCCATGATCGGTGCGGCCTTGTCAGGCACTGCGGCTTTAAGTGGTGCGAAAGCAATAGCGGGTACAGCAGTCGGGTTGCCCGGTGGGGTGGTTTTAGCGGGTTTTGGGAGGGCGGTTTCAGGGTCATGCACCGGCCAAATTGCGGCAAGCACTGTGATCAATAACAGCACTCCTAGCCATATTTTACGTGGGTTAAGCGAAGTTTTTTGCATTATGAACGTTTCAAGTCCGTCTGAGTATAAGTCAGATAAAATTCTATGACCGTCTCGACTCGGGTTACGGAAATTTTCTGGCGGTTCAGCGAGATTTGACCTATTAGCAAGCTAGGCAGTAGTTGCGGGATTTCGCGTAGAAAACCTCTTAAATCCGGGTACTCTCCTTCTGTTTTGATCAATATCCGTAGTTGTTGGATGTTTCCAGCCTTGTTTGGGGAGGGGCGGTATTCGCTGTTTTTTAGTGAGAGATGGTAGCGGTTAGCCAGGCTGTGCAACGTATTCAACTGGTCATTTATCTGATCATGAGCGGGCAGTGATGCCATGAAGTTATTTAATTGTGAACGTACCTCTGCTGCGGTCGGTGTGTTTGACGGTTGGCGTAATTGCAGTGTCAATTGACGTATTTCCTGATTAAGCGTAGCGATGTCACCGCGCGCAGTCAGGGATAAAGTCAAGTTCAGGACTAAAGCTGAGACCAGTAAGGAAATACCGACTCCTCCGGGCCAGCCGATCAGGTTAGGGAAGCGGGAAAACGCAGGTGGTAGCATAGGGTCTCTAATCGGGGGTCTTGAGGTGCCACGTCAGGTGCAGGTCAAAGTTAACCACTACCGGCGGTGCGCCGCTGCTCAGTTTGTCGTTTACCAGGGTAATATTCTGAAAAATGGCTGTGTCGGACAAGGCAGAAGTAAAATCACTCAGAGCGGTGAAATCCTTCGCTTCACCGGTGAGGGTAAGTTCATGTTTAGTCGTGTCAGCCTTCAGGGAAAGCATGGCGATGCCTGCTTGCGTGCTGTTTCTGGCTGCTTCAAGGGACGTGAAAATTTCTTCCCAGGGTGTCTTTGCCAGCAGGGTTACCGTGTTGGCACGCTCGACTCCAGACGAGACTTCGGCGGAGATGGGTTCAATTTTGAGCTGGCGTTGTGTGCGCTGCTTCAAGGAGTCGCGTCTATCCTGCAGGTTGATTTTTTCTTCAGTCTGTTTTTGATAATCCCAGGCGGTATAGCTCAAGGCTACTGTCCCCGCAAAGAGAATTAACAGCGCCAACACGGGATTCCACGCAGTCAGGGTGCGTTGATTGGTAGCGAAGTTGAGGCAGAGGCGGGGCATATTATTTATGATTGAAGGATAAAGCAAGCTGGCTGCAGTCGGCTTCAAAACCAACATTTAAAGACTGTTTAATACGCCAAGGTTCACGCAAAGCAAAGGTGGCACCGGAATATGAAATTAAATGCACCTCTGAAGCAGGACGGCCGATCAGTGCCGCCTGACGTTCGAGTAATAAAGGTGCGGCCTGGTCACGTTCAAATTCGCTGATGCGCTGGCAATGCAAGCTTAGCAATAGCCCTTGCTCGATAAAGGCTGCAATCAACATTCCCGGTTCGTCAAATAATATCCAGCCCTCTGAAAGAGTGTGCAGATGTCGATCATAAATCCTGGTAAAGAGAGGTTCTACTCCAGCCAGGCGTTTGCCAGTGCTTGCGGCCAAGTGCTGAATAGAGGTCAATAGTGCAGGATTCATGCCGGCGAGCAGCATACGCTCGCCTTGTCTGGTAATGCGTAGCGGCCATAAAGCATAATCTGCCCCCGGAAAACAACGGGAAAATTTTACGCGAGCCAGCGCCATTGCATCTTTATCATTCAATGCGGCACTACCCAACTGGATCAGATGGTAGCGTGCCCACAAATCGGAAAAAAACAGCCGCAAGCTGGCTCGTCCCTTGGGAGCATGCTCAAGCAACTCTTTGCAAGCCTCCATAGTCCAGTCCAGATTATCAGCGCGGGTGGTATGTGCCTTGATTTCCGATAATTTCTCGGCTGCGCCACCCTGCCATCGAGGTGAGCGCAATAGGATGGCTTGCTGTGGCAGGAGGTGAATTTCAAGGTTCGCTCCAAACATGTTAACCTTAAAAATACATATAATTAGTTAATTGTAGCATAGGTGTAGAATTATTCGAGTTTGTTGTATACTGATTTTAAATTTTGTAGATAATTTCTCAGGTAGAGTATTTGATTATACTCGGCATGGGGTAACGTTATTAACGGTGGTACTGTTTTACATGAACTTGGAAAGGGTTGCAGTTATGCAGAAAAATTTTATAAAATTGGCCATTGTTCTAGCAGTTTTTTTGTTGGGTAGTGGTTATGCTGCAGAGGAGCCGGCTCACCCGGTTTCGGCTGTTCCTGCGATTGAAACGCTGGATTTATCTCCGCCGCCGGTGCCTGGATTCATGCTGCAACGACCGGCAAAGCCACTGACGCTTGAACAGATGCAACAGCAGGCAGAAGAAGCTGCCAGCAAAGTTCGTCCGCAAAAATAAATTCAAGTCATTGAGGAATATGCTTTTATGTGCTAACGAAATTGTTTTTCCAGCGGCGCAAGGCGGTAAATACACTGAGTTCGCCGGTATCGCTGAGACCACGTTGTTGCAAGGTTTGAATAATTTCAGGTTGGGTGGCGCGTAGAAAAGGGTTGGTGGCCTTTTCAAGCGCGATGGTAGAAGGCAGCGTAGGCAAATTTGCTGCGCGCAATTTTTGTACGGCAAGCTCGCGTTGTATTAATTTTCGATTGCCAGGCTCGCAGGCCAGCGCAAAGCGGATATTGGCGGCGGTGTACTCATGCGCACAATAGACGCGGGTGGTATCCGGCAAGCTGGCCAGGCGTTGCAAAGACCGGTGCAACTGTACCATTGTCCCCTCAAAGTTTCTGCCGCAGCCTGCGCCGAACAACGTATCTCCACAAAAAAGCATGTCTGGTGCCAGGTATGCAATATGGTCTTCGACATGGCCGGGGATTTCCAGAATGTCGAAGGTGAGGTCGAGCGTAGTCAGCGTGAGATGGCTGCCTTCGGTAAGCCGGTGGCTGACATAGGGATTTCCCGGGTGGCAGCGTCCATACACCGGTACGTTGTATACTGCGCACAATTCTGCGATGCCACCGATATGATCTGCATGGCGGTGAGTGCACAGGATTGCATCGAGTTGTAATCCATGAGCATCCAAAAACGCCAGTACCGAGGAGGCTTCTCCGGGGTCGACCACAGTCGCGTGTACTCCGTTATGGATTGCCCATATATAATTATCCTGAAATGCTGGTATGGCGACAATATTGAACATTTGGTGTGATCCCGGAAATGCCTTATTATAAATTACCTGCACAAAGTTTGAGTGAATGGTTTGCCACGCCACAGGGTAGCTATGTGTTGGCGCGTGAGCAGAGCTATTTTGACCGGACGGTGAGTGCCATTTTTGGTTATAACGCCCTGCAAATGGCCTTGCCTGAACATGATTTTTTGCGCTGCAACCGTATGCCCTTGCGGCTTACTGCCGGTCATCAGGCGGGGAATGCGGTGCGCCTGTGTTGTACCGAATTGCCATTCGCCAGTGGCAGCCTGGATCTGGTGCTCATGCCGCATGTGCTGGAATTTGCTGAACATCTCCATCAGATCTTGCGTGAAGCGGAGCGGGTGCTGATGCCCGAAGGCAGTCTGATTATCAGTGCTTTCAATCCCCGCAGCTTGTGGGGACTGCACAGGGCGCTGGGGTGTCGTAAAGGTTATCCGTGGAATGGACATTTCATTAACTTGCCGCGCCTCAAGGATTGGCTTGCGTTGCTAGGTTTTGAGGTGGTGGGAGGGCGTTTCGCGGCTTATGCACCGCCTTTCGCACAGGCTAAATGGCTGGAGCGTTATGCCTTCATGGAAGCCGCAGGAGACCGCTGGTGGGCGGTCAGTGGCGGAGTGTATTTTTTGCATGCGATAAAGCGTGTGCCGGGGATGCGCCTGATCAAACCGCAATGGAACGATCGATTGGTCAGTAAGTTGCTGCCGGTCACACCCAAATTAAATAACAAAATTTTGCAACGTAATGAGGTTGATACACAATGAGCAAAGAAGTAGTCGAAGTTTTTACCGATGGCGCGTGCAAGGGTAATCCTGGTGTGGGCGGATGGGGCGCATTGCTGCGTAGTAAAGGTCATGAGCGCGAGTTGTTCGGGGGCGAAGTGCATACCACCAATAATCGCATGGAACTGCTTGCGGCAATCTCGTCGCTGGAGGCGTTGAAGCGGGATTGCCAGGTGCGGTTGCATACCGATTCCAAATATGTGCAACAAGGAATCAGCGTCTGGATACACGGCTGGAAGCAGCGCGGCTGGAAGACCGCGGACAATAAGCCCGTAAAGAACGAAGATTTGTGGCGGAG
>CAIRBC010000371.1 GCA_903876685.1 uncultured Nitrosomonadales bacterium
GACTCAGCCACAACGTGATCGACTCGCCTTTGTTGAGTTGCGAGTGCGTTTTATCGGGGAAATCCGCCGTCTAGACTTGGTGTCAAGGTTCGGTATCCAATCGGCAGCGGCTACTCGGGATATTTCGCTCTATAAAGAGCTTGCACCTGGCAATATCGATTACGACCCCAAGGGTAAATCCTACGTTACAGGAAATAATTTCTGCCCATTTTTTGAATTTCCGCCAGAGCGGGTATTGGCTTGGCTGTCTCAAGGGTTCGGTGACGGCGAACCGAGCCGGCTCAAGGCTTGGATTACCTGTGAAATGCCATCGCGAATTTCGCATCCTGATTTGAATATCCTGGCCTGTGTTACTCGATCGATTCATCAGCAGAGTCCGCTGAAGATCCGCTACCACTCAATATCAAGTGGCAGATCGGACAGGGAGATCGTGCCCTTTACCCTACTCGACAACGGCCTGCGCTGGCATGTGCGCGCTTATGACCGCAAAACACAGGAGTTCCGTGACTTCGTAATCACCCGGATTAAACAGCCAGTGGTACTGAAGGGATCGCTTGTTGATTCGCATGAACGTAGTGATCAGGACATTCAGTGGACTCGCATCGTTGAGTTGGAATTGATTCCGCATCCGGATCAGTCTCGTCCCGAGATTACCGAAATGGACTACGGCATGGAGGGTGGCATACTGCGCATGAAATTGCGCGCCGCGACTGCAGGCTACATCCTGCGCCAGTGGAGCGTGGATTGTTCACCTGATCACAGCCTGCGTGGTCATGAATATCGACTTTGGCTCAAAGATCATCTGGCGCTCTATGGGGTGAAAAATGCTGTCCTGGCACCTGGCTACTCTGAGACCACTAAGGCAGTTTCTTAATGGAACTTATCGATAATATTAACTGCTTACTCGGCGACGACTTGAAGCAGACGATTAAGCCAGGTGCCAGGCTGAAAATTGCCGCCTCCTGTTTTTCGATATATGCATTCGAGGCGCTCAAGATTGAATTGGAAAAAATTGAAGAACTAGAATTCATTTTCACTGCACCGACGTTTGTCGCTAATGAGGTGTCCGACAAGATTCGTAAAGAACGTAAAGAATTTCACATCCCCAAGGTAGATCGTGAACGTAGCCTGTATGGCAGTGAATTTGAGATTCAGCTGCGCAATAAGCTGACTCAGCGCGCCATTGCTAAAGAATGTGCAGACTGGATGCGACGTAAAGCGACCTTCAAATCCAATCGCAGCAAGGCTCCGATGCAGCAGTTTGCCTGCGTTCAATCCAATACTGTCACGGCCTATATGCCTTTGCATGGTTTCACTGCCGTTGATCTTGGTTACCAACAAGGCAATGCGGTCTCCAATCTGGTCAATAAGATGGATGAGCCAACCTTTGCGACAATCTACATCAGTCTGTTTAATCAAATTTGGAACGATCCTACCAAGCTTGAGGATGTAACATCCCAGATTTGCGACCACATTGCATCTGTCTACCAGGAGAACTCGCCCGAGAGTATCTATTTTTTGATGCTTTACAACATTTTCAATGAGTTCCTGGATGACATTAATGAAGACGTGCTGCCTAATGATCGCACTGGTTACCAAGATACCCTGATTTGGAATAAGCTCTTTAATTTTCAGCGGGATGCTGCCATCGG
The DNA here is from genome assembly GCA_903876685.1 of uncultured Nitrosomonadales bacterium. Classification (GTDB taxonomy): domain Bacteria; phylum Pseudomonadota; class Gammaproteobacteria; order Burkholderiales; family Gallionellaceae; genus Gallionella. The sequence goes on from CAIRBC010000371.1 coordinate 1,653, forward strand.
CATCATCAACAAACTTGAAACCTACAGCGGCTGCATCCTGGCCGACAGTGTAGGCTTGGGTAAAACCTTCACGGCCTTGGCCGTCGTCAAATATTATGAGTTGCGCAACCGCTCGGTGCTGGTGCTCTGCCCCAAGAAACTGGCAGATAACTGGCTAAATTTTAACAGAAACCTAAAGACCAATATCTTTGCACGCGATCGATTCAATTATGACGTGCTATGCCATACCGACTTGAATCGTACCAGTGGTGAGTCTTTTGGCACGCCGCTCAACCGTATCAACTGGGGCAATTATGATCTGGTCGTGATTGACGAGTCACATAATTTTCGCAACAACGATGCCTTTAAAGAAAAGGAAACCCGTTACCAGAAACTGATGAATCAGGTCATCAGGCAGGGTGTAAAAACCAAAGTGCTGATGCTCTCAGCCACCCCGGTGAATAATCGCTTCAACGACCTACGGAATCAACTGGCTCTGGCTTATGAAGGTGACTCGGAAAATCTTGGCAAGAAGCTGCGTACAGAGAAGACAGTTGAGCAGATATTCAGCAATGCCCAGGCATGCTTCAATGCCTGGGCAAAGCTGTCTTCAGAACAGCGTACTGCCCGCGCCATCCTTGAAGCTCTGGATTTTGATTTTTTTGAGTTACTAGACAGCGTCACCATAGCACGCTCACGCAAGCATATTCAGACTTTTTATGACACAAAGGATATTGGCCCGTTTCCCGAACGACGCAAACCATTATCATTTCATTCGCCGCTCACCCAGCGCACTGATGTAATGAGTTTCAACGAGATTTTCGAGCAGCTCTCATTGCTCAGGCTCGCGGTATATGCACCGATCAGCTACATTTTGCCCAGCCGACTAAAAAAATACGAAGAAATGTACGATACTCAAGTGGCCGGTGGCAAAAGCAAGTTCAAACAAGTCGATCGTGAAAAAAGCCTGCAGGCACTGATGACCACCAATCTGCTCAAGAGACTGGAAAGTTCGGTTGAGTCGTTCAGGTTAACTTTGCAGTCACTACGTACCAATCACGCTTACACGCTAACCAAGATCAGCGCCTTCAAGCAAGGCGAAAAAATTGTCAGCGTCGATGATTTGACGGATCAGCTGGAAAATTTGGATGCCGAAGACGATGACTTGCCTGCCATTGGTGACAGCGAGATAGGCGGCAAGGTGAAAATCAGCCTGGCAGACATGGATCTTCCTTCTTGGGAGCACCAACTTAAGGCAGATATGGGAATTATTGATGCCCTGTTGGTGTCGATGAAAAAGGTTATGCCCGCAGACGATGCCAAGTTGCAGCATTTGAAATCGCTCATTCTGGCTAAACTTGCCGCCCCAATAAACCCTGGCAATAAGAAGATACTGCTTTTCACGGCCTTCGCGGATACGGCTAACTACCTCTACGCCAATCTGGCACCGGATTTGTTGGCGATCCAGCACTTGCACAGCGCCAAAGTGACAGGCAGCGATGCGCCAAAATCCACTCTCAAGAAGAATTACGACTTCCAGGAGTTGCTTACCCTCTTCTCGCCACGCTCCAAAGAAAAGACTACCGTTTTGCCGCAGGAACTGGAAGAAATAGATCTGCTGATTGGTACAGACTGCATCTCCGAGGGGCAAAATTTGCAGGACTGCGATTACCTGATTAATTATGATATTCACTGGAACCCGGTGCGCATCATCCAGCGTTTCGGTCGAATAGACCGTATTGGTTCAATCAACGCAAGCATCCAACTGGTCAACTACTGGCCAGACATTTCGCTCGATGAGTACATTAATCTCAAGGAACGCGTCGAGACCCGGATGATGATTGCAGATGTCGCTGCCACCGGTGACGACAACGTGCTTAGCGCTCAGGCCAACGACGTGTCTTACCGCAAGGAACAATTGCGTCGTCTACAAGAGGAAGTTATCGAGTTAGAGGATTTGAAAACCGGTGTGTCGATCACTGATCTGGGACTTAATGACTTCCGCATGGACTTGCTAAATTACGTAAAGGTTAATGGCGAATTAAACAATATGCCTAGCGGTATGCATGCCGTGGTACCTGCAAAGCCGGAAATGGGTTTACGATCTGGCGTTATCTTCACGCTGCGCAATCTCAACCCGAGCGTGAACATCAGCCAGCACAACCGACTCCATCCTTACTATCTTGTTTATATCAACCGCGATGGTGAAGTCATTCATGATCATACTGAGGTTAAACGACTGCTTGATCTGGTGCGCAGCTGCTGCAAGGGACAATTACAACCTATCCCTGATGTCTGCCATCTGTTCAACAAAGAAACGGTAGATGGACGCAAGATGCAGGTGTATTCGGATCTGCTCGGTAAAACCATTCGTTCGATGATTGAGGTGAAGGAAGAAAAAGACCTCGACAGCCTGTTTAGCGGCGGTAAAACTACCGCGCTGGTTAACACCATAGCCGGGTTGGATGACTTTGAGCTAATCACCTTCTTGGTGATTCAGGAGGCCGGATGAGTCAGATTACACATCCCGCATTCATCAGCTACCCCAAGCAGGCCACCTTTGGCCGCATCTTGCCCAAAAACAAGATCTACGAACACAGTGGCGCCAACACGCGACTGAAGGACTTGTTTGTGGCGCAGGTAGAGCAGATAGTCTGGCAATACAAGTTGGCCCCGGAAACGATCAACCTTTCCGCCAAACCGGGCGTGCCGGAAGTTCAGGTTTTTGCCATCCAGCTCAAAACGCCAGAACTCAATCATGACGTGCTGCGCTGCATTGATGGAGCCGTACAGTTCCCTATTGTTTTTGAGCTGGGCTTTGGCGGCAGAACGCAGGTCATAGCGAGTTACAAACGACCGAACGAATCTGACACCAGCCGCTGGATATTGAGCGACTACTTTGCGACGGAATGGCTGCCGAACGATAGTCAGCGAACCATCATGCCGCTGGCGCTCGATTTGGGTGGATTATATGAACAGGTGCTGCAACGGTTAATTCCCTTGCCCGCGCGTCAACAGGAAAATCTCAATGATCTGTGCGTCCGTGTTGAGCAAGTAGCGGCCAAGCAGCGCGAGGTCGAAAAGACGGCCAGCAAACTTGCCAAGGAAAAACAATTCAACCGCAAGGTGGAAATCAACACCAACTTACGGAAACTAAAAAACGAACTTGAAGGATTGATGCAATGAAGTCCGATGCTATTCAACAACTAAAAAATCGCTTCGATGCGATGAGCCAGCGCATCCCTGACGAAAACGTGGAATTTTGGTTCGCTCGCGAGCTGATGGAACCGCTCGGCTATACTCGCTGGGAAAACTTTCAGACAGCGATCAAACGGGCTATTGAGTCCTGTGAAACAACTGGTTATAACCCGGAAGACCATTTTCGTGATGTCACGAAAATGGTCAGATTGGGCAGTGGGGCCTGTCGCGAGATCGAGGATTTCATGCTCACACGCTATGCCTGTTATTTGATCGCCCAAAATGGTGATCCTCGCAAGGAGCCCATTGCCTTTGCCCAAAGCTACTTTGCTATTCAGACCCGCAAGCAGGAGCTCATCGAAGACCGTATGCGCCTGCAAGCCCGGATGGACGTGCGGGGAAGGCTGCGCGAGTCGGAGAGAACTCTGTCGCAGAATATCTACGAACGCGGTGTGGACGACGCCGGTTTCGGGCGCATCTGCTCGCAAGGCGATGCTGCCCTGTTCGGCGGCCATACCACGCAGGCCATGAAAAATAAGTACGGCATCACACAAACGCGACCATTGGCCGACTTTCTGCCTACCCTGACCATTGCCGCCAAGAATCTGGCAACTGAAATGACCAACCACAATGTGCAGCAAGAAGATTTGCAGGGAGAACATGCCATTATCCGCGAGCATGTGCAGAACAATCTCAGTGTGCGGGACATGCTAGGCCAGCGGGGTATCAAGCCAGAACAGCTACCGCCGGAAGAGGACATCAAAAAGTTGGAGCGCCGGGTAAAGAACGAAGTAAAGAAACTCGAAAATCAATCCGGGAAATTACCCAAGTCCAAGGACGAGAACTGATATGGAAAAAATGAAAATGCACTCACCCAATCTCACGCAAGACAACGTTGCCAGAATTCGCGACTTGTTTCCGAACTGCGTCACCGAAGCAAAGGGTGAAGATGGTACGGTGAAGTTGGCGGTGGATTTTGATCAGTTACGGCAGGAGTTGTCCGAATCTATCGTCGAAGGCCCTCAGGAACGCTATCACCTCAATTGGCCGGGCAAGCGCGAAGCACTGCTGACAGCCAACGCGCCCATTGCCAAAACGTTGCGCCCCTGCCGCGATGAGAGCGTGGACTTCGACACCACGAAAAATTTGTTTATCGAGGGTGACAACCTCGACGCGCTCAAGCTGTTGCAGGAGACCTATCTTGGCAAGGTCAAGATGATTTACATAGACCCGCCATATAACACTGGGAACGATTTTATCTATGAGGATGATTTTGCGGAAGATACCGAGGAATTTCTGAAAAAATCAAATCAGAAGGATGAAGGAGGAAACCGGCTTGTTGCCAATACTGAAGCGAATGGCAGGTTTCACTCTGACTGGTTGAGCATGATTTACTCACGCCTAAAGCTAGCAAGAAACCTACTGCGAGAAGATGGATTAATTTTCATCTCGATAGACGACGGGGAATATCAAAATCTTCGAAAGATTAGTGACGAGATATTTGGAGAAGACAATTTCATCGACAACATAATTTGGAAGAAAAGATATGGCGGAGGAGCCAAGGAAAAATTTCTCGTCAGTTTGCACGAATACACTGTGTCCCTCCGGTAAGCATGCATGAAATCAGATAACTTTATTGCTAACCTTAGCTCCCAATTCAACCCGATTAGGAGAGCATCTGATGAGCAATGCAGCAAAA
>CAIRBC010000372.1 GCA_903876685.1 uncultured Nitrosomonadales bacterium
ACCATTTGTGCTGACTTGAGACATTAAACCTAAAAAACTCTGTTGAGAAATTTATCCCCATTTATCAATAGGATATTCAGCTACCGATAGGGGTAGGAAACGACTCCCGCCGTCCCCTCCCGCCGAACCGAACGTGCGGTTCTCCCGTCATTCTGCTCTCCCGATTGTGGTTTCCTCATCGGGATTGACTCGCTACTATTCAAGCTTGCGTCATGGTGAACAGCCCAAGTTTTGCGAAGTACGCATTTGGCCAGCGAACATGATCGTTAAGACATTTACCAAAACCCGGTTTCTTTTGCTGCTTACGCAGAACCGCCCGTAGTCGTCGGCGAATGAATCCATCCAACGGTGGAAATACCCGTTTGCAGGCATGCTTGAAGTAGCCATACCAGCCTCTGATCATCGGAGTAAGGTCTGCAATAATAGCGGTAATACTGTCACCTCTACTACGCTTCGTCTTTTCGCGTATTTTATCTTTAAACGCTTTCAGGCTTTTGTCCCTTACCCAGCGCTTGCCTGCTTCAAATCGGTATCCCATAAATTCAAAGCCTTGCCTTTCCATCATACAATTCCCTACGTGTGTTTTGTCGGGGTGCAGTGTCAGGCCGTTGGCTTCTACCCACACTTTCACTTCTTCCAATGCCCCTGAGATGAATGAATCTCCAGGATTCAATCTGGCGTGTTGCTATAAGGATGATTGGCAAGTTTGATTAAAAGGTAAAATGGATGAAAATACGAGTGACCCATTTCGGTTACGTTCAGGCGGGGCGTAAGTGAATCATTCCGTTTCAACTATCAGGCAAATACCGACACATAGGAGCGATACATGGACAATCAATTTACTTTACTCGTAACCGCCTTTTTCGGTTTAGCCTTGGGCGTGATAATGACCTGGTTAATGACCAAGGCTAAAATTGCCGCTGCCTTTGAACAAGGTAAAGCAACGTTGCTGAGCGAACTGGCTACCGCTAATGAAAGAGTGCGAACGCTGGAAGCCGATCGAACCAAGACTTTTCAAAGTCAGGAAATACTCGAAGCAGAACTTAATAAAATCCGCAAGGAGCTAGAGCTTGTCAGTGATCAACGTGCTCAGCTAGGCGAGCGCGCCTTGCGTGTTCCTGCACTCGAAACGCAAGTTATGGACTTGCTTGCTCACCAGAAAATTGATCAACAGGAGATTCGACGTCTGGCCACCAGTGAAGCAGAAAAAGCGAAGTCAGTGCAACTTCTGACAGCTCAGCTTGGAAAAATTGAGCAGGCTCTGGCAGACAGCCAAATGACATTGACCAGCACCAAGACCCTGTTACAGCAAGCCCATGAACGTCGCGCGACACTGGAAGCCGAGCTTAAAGCAGAGCACGATGCCTTAACTACGCTGCGTAACGATTATCAAACAGAAAAGACTCATAGCGAAACAGCCTCGGTGCAGGTCAACCGTCTTAATACGGAAATGATGGAATTGAACACGCGCCTTGAGGCCGAACGTAGCCAGGCACAGGAGAAACTTGCGTTGTTGCTGGAAGCCAAAGAAGCCTTGTCCAATCAGTTCAAGAGCCTCGCTAATGATATTCTGGAAGAAAAATCCAAACGATTTGCTGAACAGAATCAGACGAACCTGGGACAACTCCTCAATCCTTTAAAAGACCGGCTAATGGAATTTAAAAACAAGGTTGAAGAAATTCATAACAAGGATACTGAACAGCAGGCGACGCTTAGAGCCGAGTTGAGTCAACTGAAAGACCTGAATCGTCTAATGACGGAAGAGGCACACGGTTTGGCGACCGCGCTCAAGGGACAAGCCAAAAAGCAGGGTAACTGGGGGGAACTGATTCTGGGCAATGTCATCGATCGCTCAGGTCTGCGTGAAGGCAAAGACTTTAAACGAGAGGTCAGCTTTAACACCGAAGAAGGGCGTAAACGTCCAGACGTCATTATCTATCTACCTCAGTCTAAACATTTGGTGATTGATGCCAAGGTTTCTTTGAATGCTTATACCCGCTATGTGAATGCCGAGGATGAAGTTACCCGGAAGCAGGCTTTGCAAGAGCACGTCAGCGCGGTTTCCAGCAGAATTCAGGAGCTATCCAGTCGTAGCTACTTCAATCTGCCTGGACTTAATTCGCCCGAAATGGTGTTTATGTTCATCCCCATTGAGTCAGCCTTTGTCGAGGCGTTGCGAGCAGACGAAAACTTGTTCCAGCAAGCCATTGAACAAAATGTACTGGTAGCCACGCCAACCACCTTGCTGACCAGCCTGAATATTGTGCGCCAACTGTGGCGCTTTGAAGAACAAAATGCACACACAGCAGAACTGGCTGAGCGTGCCGGCAAAGTATACAAGAAGTTGGTCAGTTTTCTGGCTAGCATGGATGCAGTGGGTAAACAACTCGATAAAGCCAAGGAGTTTTTCGGCACGGCAATGGGGCAACTTTACACTGGCAAGGGAAACCTGATTAGTCAAGCCAAAGAGTTCGAAAAACTTGGTGTATCCGTGCAGACCCCCTTACCCGAACATCTGGTAGCCAAGGCGGCACTGGAGCTTGAGCATTTACCTGACATTAGCGATGAGTCTGATAATCCTGAAAGATAACCAGTGTTATGATTCAGAAGGTTTTGCTTTCGCAAAGCCAAGCGCAGAATGAATATACATTTTTGGAGGAACCTTGGATGGGTTTTTAACTGCATACCACTCATCTACAATGATATAAGGATCAATTCCAAGATTACGCATAGCCAACGCTGTATATCCCAACCGCTGTAATTCACTTTCGAAAGCAGCAGTGACATCACATTCATAAACTGCCAGTATTTGTTCGGCAATTATATCTACTTCGATTTGATCATCTACGCTTAAGTTGTCGTAAGTAATTTTCGCCACGACTATATTTAGAGCCGAACACACATTTATAATTGCTCTATTCAGTAGGTAGTAAGCAAGCACGATAATTCCGTACCCAAGCCACCACGCCCAATCATTTTTCACTAAATACAAGTAGGTAGGAACGGCTCCAAAAATGAAAATATTAACTATATATTGCATGATAGTATCTGTAATCTATGAGCACCAAGCCTCGGTTTACCATGGTGTTACAAGAAATCTAACGGGCATGATGGGTTTCATCATCAGGGGTGGCATCATTGCCATGTCCGTTAGGATGACGAACCGGTTGTTGTGATAGGTCACACACCTTAAAGTTGCCTAAGCAGGATAGCGTTACACTTTCCCTCAGTACAAGTTGTGCACGAATTTTCTCAAAAATTCTTCTGCGTATTATTGCCTTCACGCTTGTTTAAGCCAACATTTTCAAAAAACTAGTCTAACTGTTCTGCTTTGGTTAATCTCATTTTTCACCTTATATCACTTTTCAATACGCAGCTATGAGTACCTTAAGCTTGATGTTTACTTTCGGTAACAATCTTGAAATCATCAACACGAACATAGCCAATTTTTCTTAGCTCCATTGCAAAGTCGGCATCCGAACCTTTGATTTCTCTGATCTTAAATGCCTCTGAAATATCACTATCTGCTTCAGCGGTAGCTTGATCTTCTTCAGCGTGTCTGTACGCTGGTTTTACTAAAATAAAATGATATTCCCATTTGTATTTCCCTGTTAATTTCAGGCAGGCAATTGATGGCATAAAATTACCCACATCACCATAGGACCCTGGCTCAAAACGATAACTCGGTTTGACTTGATTTGTTTCATTCGTATCTAATTTTGGTAAGCAGCAGTTCTTATATTTTTTGCCGCTAGCGCACGGACAAGGATCGTTTCTGCCTATTCGTTTTGATGTGGACATTATTTCTTTATCACCTGATAACTGTTTTTCACTTGATTGTTTGAAGTTGAGATGAGCGACATGACTTCCGCTGACCGAATCAATAAATTTGATTTTACTCGAAGTCCAGCCATAATTTCATGGATTTAACCAATATATTGGGCTGCGTAGTAGAAAATAAAGGGCAGACCACGGTTATTTTTGTAAAAAACCGTGTTATGCCAATGCTTTGCCGACAATTCAAGCAGCTATGCGGGGCTTTAGATTTGTGAAGGCTTTAGCTCGGTAGCTTTTAACATTTAAACGACAATTTGTTATCGCGAAATTTCCCGTTAGAGACTACATGCATGCAAGGGTCATAGCTCAGATGAATTGTCAACCTTATAAAAGTCCCAGTCGCTCACGTAACTCAACAAGCAGAGCAGGATCCAGTGGTTGAGGTGAACGAGCGCTATTCCCTTCCAAACCCAATAACAGTGCCTCGACTCTTTCCCTGCCCGCACTGGTTTTTACCGCTTGCATCGGTGTCTGGTCATTCAAGGCAGGGATCTTGTCATTGAGCCAATTACGGTAATAGTTAGCCATGAATTTGGCCATCTCAGCCTTGATTTCGGGATTGTTTAAATCATCTTCAGACAGCATGGAAGTTTTAGCATGGGTCTGTTTATGCTTACGATCGATCATGGCTTGCGGTGACTGAATGACCGTGGTTTTATAGTGCGCCAAACCCGGCAGTAAATCTTTAATCAGCGACTTGATTTCCTGCGCGCGGCTTTTGGAGTTTGCCTCAATCACAAGCTTTGCGCCTTCGATATGAATATTGCCGCAACTGACGGATTGCAAATTCACTTCATTACCAGGTTTTTTCCAGGCGAAATTGATCTGGTAGAGTTGACCTTGGGAATCTGTGTCCCCTTTTTCCAGCAAGCTCTGCTCATCGTCAGATAAATTCAGCGACCTGAGTGCATCGTAAGCCTCGCGTGGCGTGCATGACAAAGCATAATGCAGCTTGTAGAATATAAATTCATCACCCTCTGCGTTATGCAGCACTGGCATTGCCGGGTTGCTCAGCCGCCGATCGATGGCGAAATACAAACTCAGCATTTCAAAATCGTAACGCTTTAACAGCTCTGGTGTGAGCGACTCACTGCGCGCAGCGATCGACTCGCGCAAATCGATTAACGGACCTTTAAGGTCGGGTGGAATAAAGAATCCCCCGGCAGCTTCTATTAAGGTAACCTGATCAATACTCACCAGCATCGCAAAGATAATATTGCCGACTTGACCATTATTTGAGGCGGAATGCTCGATGACATTAACTTCCTCTCCGGTCATGATATCGCGCAGCCTAAACCCCTGCATGGCATATACCTCGATAATGTCATAAAAACTGAACGGCACAACGCAGCATTGTTCGAGATAGCGTACCCGTAACGGATCAAGTTTTTTGGCTTTTTTGTCCAGATAGGCACGAGCCAGCGTTCGACCATCACAAACTTCAGGCCTTAGCGAGCTTTTCCCTGGCAATGGCAACCAGTTATAAAAGTACCAACATCTGAATAACGCCAAATGTGTTTCGTCACGTACTTGTGCCTCAGCACCAAACAACTCCAGCGACGCTTCATCCAGCGCGTTATACCCAAAATAACTGTCGGAATAGGCAAGCAGCTGAGTATGAGAACCTTCGATGGCGCGGCGTATCCGACGCCACAGAAACTCATCGCCGGGCTGGGTATCCACTATTTTAAGACAACATTGCTTGTACTTTTTCCCGCTGCCGCAAGGGCAGGGATCGTTGCGTCCAGGTTTCATATTTCGCTCTCAAGTATTGCTAATTCGATTTCAACAACGCGTGTAAGGGGTACTCACGGGCGTCAATAGGCGCAGCGTATTGCGCCGCATGATACTTAAAACTCAACAAGCACACTGAAATAATTTTAAAATATCCAAAAAAATATCTACCGGGATGCTGGAGGGTAAATTTGTTACTCACATAACATACTGATTAGTATTGAATAAAATACAACCGACTTATCCCCTCTCCCACTTGTGGGAGAGACCCCTGTCGCAAATTCCCCGACCGAATTGTGCCCTATGAACCTTGCCGTAGGGTGCGCTTGCGCACCATTTTGGAGTAAGCGCACCAAGCCAAACCGCTCCCTCCCCCGAAGCTGATCTTTACCCGTAAATAA
>CAIRBC010000373.1 GCA_903876685.1 uncultured Nitrosomonadales bacterium
CATCGGCATACGCTTCGTCTATATCTTGCTTTCTGTATCGATAGGCAGGTGAAGCTTTGATCTCAAGGTACTCTTTCCGACGTACCAGAACGCAATATTCCTTGTAGTCCTGAGCCGACATCATGCACGAAAGGTTGTTCATCGCATCAACTCCCGTATTGAACAAATATTTCCTTTCTTTGCGTCAGCAATTAGGTTTGCCACCGCCTTGGCTAAACTTGACTTAATGAACTACAAATTTTTAAATAAATTTTTACTGTTAGCACTGCTGATGCTGCTGCTGTGCGGCTACCAAGTTTATAACAGCTATCAGGTCGCCAGGGAAAGCGCAAAAATAAATGTACAGAATCTTTCGCTGGTGTTGCAGCGGGATATGGCATCCAGTCTTCAGAATTCGGAACATATTGCCACCAGCATTGCGGCTGCGATACCCGTTGAGGCGTTGCATCGCGAGGTGGTTCCACATTATCGGTGTCAGGTGACTCAGCTAATCAAGTCATCGAGTATCGATTTCCGCTTGACTGAAGGCATACGCATCTTCGACGCTACCGGCGATTTATTGTATAGCGATATCGACGGGGAGCCTGGTTTCAATATTGTTGACCGGCCGTTCTTTCAGCAGCTGAAAAATGATCCCGCACTGGCTTCGGTCTATTCCGACACTATTGTCAGTAGGGCATCCGGACGCGAGTTGATCATTCGCGCCAAGGCCTTACGCGATAACAAAGGCATTTTCCTCGGGATAGTCAATGTTGCCATCGATGTGTCTACTTTTATTAATCATCTGGCAAAAATTAACATCGGCTCTGAGGGTATGGTCGCCTTGCTGCGCCTCGACCGGAATACCCAGTTGTTTCGCGTGCCCGTTTCAACAAAGAATAATAACGAGCTCGAAGCGGATTGGGCTATCCGACAGGCGATTCTCGGTGGCACACCGTCCGGCAATCTCGAAGCAACCGGAGGCGGGCTGAGGAGCATCATCGGTTACCAGTCACTGGGCAAGCAATTGCCGTTCTTCGTCACCGTTAGTCAGTCCGAAAAGGATTATCTGGCGCAATGGCGACGGGATACCCTTAAACTGATACTGGCTGCCAGTTTCGTCCTGCTGATCATGGGCATCACTTTTATTCAGTTGGCGCGGGTCGAGTCGCAGCGACTGACGAGCACACAGCAAGCTCAGGCAAAAGGGGAAATGTTGCGCACCCTGTATGAACTGTCGCCGCTAGGCATCGGACTCAACGATCTGTCAGGCAGATTTGTCGAGTTGAATGATGCCCTTGCCAATATTTGCGGCTATAGCGTGGCTGAAATGCTGGCTTTGGATTATCGGGCCATTACACCGGAAAGTTATCAGTCCGCTGAAGCGGCACAACTGGAGATTCTGCTGCGCACCGGACGCTATGGTCCTTATGAAAAAGAATATATCCACAAGGATGGCAGACGGGTTCCGGTACGCTTGAATGGCATTCTGCTAACCAGCAGCAGCGGCGAGCAATTGATCTGGTCTATCGTTGAAGATATGACCCGGGATAAACTGATGGCAACACAATTGCAGTTTCAGCATGACTTCAAACAGGAAATACTGGATTCTCTGGATGGAAACATCGCAGTGCTGGATCGTGAGGGGGTGATTCGTTCGGTAAATCAGCCCTGGATAAGGTTTGCCACGCTTGAAAATGGCGAAATGGCTCCCGATACCGGTATTGGTACCAATTACCTGGCGGTGTGCAGTCGTTCGGCGTTAGGGAGGGACAGCTTAGCCGGCATCCAGTCGGTCTTGGATGGTCAGAGGACGGAATACCGTATGGAGTATCCTTGCGACTCCCCCACTGGCAAACGCTGGTTCCAGATGAGTGTGCGGCCTTTGGGGATAAATGCCAGGAATGGGGTCGTCATCATGCATTCCGATATTACCAAACGCTGGTTAACCGAAGGGCAGTTGCGTATGTTTGCCTTTGCGCTGGAACAAACGCCAGTCAGCATCGTGATTACCAATCTGGTGCCGGAGATTGAATATGTCAATGATGCTTTTACTCAGGCAAGCGGCTTTAGCCGTGACGAAGTCATAAACCAGAATCCGCGCCTGATGAAGTCGGGCAGAACCCCCCCCGAGACCTATGTCGCCCTGTGGCAGTCACTCAGGCAGGAAAAGGTATGGACTGGCGAACTCTATAACCAGCGTCGCGATGGCAGCGAATTTATCGAACTGGTAACTATCTCCCCCTTGCGCGATCCTGTAGGCAACGTCAGTCATTATGTGGCGATAAAACAGGATATCACGGTTCAAAAGACTACCGAGCAGGCACTACTCAGCGCGCAGCTTGCTGCCGAAGCTGCCAATATTGCCAAGAGTCGCTTCCTGGCGATCATGAGCCACGAGTTGCGTACACCGCTAAACGGCATGCTGGGCATGGCACAGGTGCTGATGCAGCCTCAGCTTAGTGATACCGACCGTTTACAATATGCCGATACCTTCCTGAGTTCTGGCAATAACCTGCTGATGCTGCTCAACGACATCCTGGACATTTCCAAGATCGAGGCCGGAAAAATCGAGCTGGAATGCATCGCCTACTCCCCGGCTTTGATCCTGGACGAAGTTCAAAACTGTTACGCCGAGTCCCTGCTCAACCACAACGTGCGGCTGGAAATTCGCACGCTGTTCAGCCGTGAACAGCAGTATCTGGGCGACGCGCACCGGTTGCGTCAGATGCTCAATAATCTGGTGAGTAATGCGCTCAAGTTCACCAGCAACGGCATGGTGCTGATCGAAGGAAGGGAAATTTCTCGAGACAAGGAGACTGCGCTGCTGAAGTTTGCCATCACTGATAGCGGGATTGGTATTGCTGAAGACCAACTTGCCAGGTTGTTCAAACCTTTCACGCAGCTCGACAATTCGATCACCCGCCAGTTCGGCGGCACGGGACTGGGTTTATCCATTGTAAAAAACTTTGCTCAGCAGATGGGGGGTGAGGTCGGCGTATCCAGCGAACCTGGCAAGGGTTCCCGTTTCTGGTTTACCCTCAAGGCGTTGGTTGTCGAGCATGCCTTAGAATCACCTGCTTACACAATGGTTGACGATAGTCGGCAGTTGAGCGGTAGGGTACTATTGGTGGAAGACAGCGAAGTCAGCAGGACTGTTGTTGCGGCAATGCTCAAAAAAATGGCTATCGTGCTGCACCTGGCGGAAAATGGGCTGGAAGCCTTTGACCGGATTAGGCAGGGAGCGCCGGTAGATCTTGTCCTGATGGATGTGCAGATGCCGGTGATGAACGGTTATGTAGCCACCCGCAACATTCGTGAATGGGAGGCTGACAATCAAGCCCCTCGCCTGCCCATCATCGCACTGACAGCGGATGCTTATGCCGATAACCGGCAGAGTTGCCTTGAGGCGGGTATGGATGACTTTATGACCAAGCCGATTTTTATCGAGCAGTTGATGGAAACCCTCGCCCGCTGGTTGCCCGCCGTGCAAACTCAGAGGGCAAACAGCCAGAGTGGAAGTGCCCCGCCCGACAGTGTCACGCCGACCGTGATGCCGATATTTGACGAAAAATCGGTACTCAAGCAACTGGGCAATGACCTGGAAATCGCACGCACCGTGGTCACTGCCTCAAAGCGAGAGCTGGGCATAGGTTTTGAAAAATTGCAACAGGCCGTTGAGAGTGGCGCACTGGAAAATACCTTGAGGCTGGTACACACACTGAAAGCGATGGCGGCACAGGCGGGCGGTAGTCAATTGGCACCGTTGCTGCAGGTGCTGGATAAAAAATTAAAAGACGGCGGAACACTCGATAGCGAGACGTTGAGTGATTTGCAAGTAAAGCATCACCTGCTCGATACAAAGTTGCAGGAATGGTTGGCGCTCCCTGGCGGCGTACCCATTGAAGGGTCTACGCAAGCGCAGGCTGCAACGATTTATGGTGAACTGGAGGTGATGTTGTTGAAAAATGAATTTGGTGCTATACGACAGTTCAGAAAGCTGCAAGGCGCTGTTATTTCGGAACAGGTGGCGGCACAACTTTCGGCGATTGCGCCACTATTGGATGAGTTAAATTTTGCAGTGGTACTGGAACATTTAATGCCGATCGCGTTAACGGTTGGCTGGAAGGATAAAACAACATGAGCAGGCAACGCCCCCGTATCCTGGCTATCGACGATACGCCAGCCAATCTGCTGATGCTCGGCGCAGCGCTGGATGATGAATTTCACATGCAGATCGCTTCTTCCGGCAGCATGGGTCTGAGCCTGGCGGCAGAAGATCACCCTGACCTGATCCTACTGGACGTGATGATGCCGGAAATGGACGGTTATGAGACCTTGCGGCGACTCAAAGCCGACCCGGAACTGCGTACAATTCCGGTGATGTTTATCTCTGCCTTGAGTGATATGGATTCGGAGAGTACCGGTCTGCAACTGGGTGCAGCCGACTACATCACCAAGCCGATCAAGGTAGAGATCACCCGGCATCGAATCCGCAATCTGCTTGAGCGCGAACAGTTGCGCCGGGTAGTGGAACAACATAGCAATCACCTGGAGGAACAAGTCCGAATTCGTACTATGGCCTTGTCGGTCGCACTGGAAATGGCTGAAATCAATAATCGCGCCAAGAACCGCTTTCTGAGTAACATGAGCCATGAATTTCGTACACCCTTGAATGGCATCCTGGGGATGACCGAGTTGGCGAAATACCGTGCCACCGATCCCAAGCTGAAGAATCAGTTGAACAAGGTGAGAAATTCTTCCGAACATCTGCTTGGGCTGATCAGCAATGTGCTCGATCTCACCAAACTCGAAGCCGAGAAACTGACACTGACGCCGACCCATTTCAGCTTAGGCACGCTCCTTGAATCCCTGACAAAACCGTTTGCGCAGGAAGCAAAGAATAAAGGACTGGATTTCGCGATCGAATCAACCGTGCGCGACTGCTTTGTCGAGGCTGATTATGTTCGTCTGAGTCAGATATTGCAGAATATGCTAGGCAATGCCCTCAAATTTACCGAAACCGGGCAGGTTGGCCTGGTTGCCTCCACACTTGCAGATAGTCCAACGGAAATGCTACTGCGCTTTGCGGTGCGCGATACCGGTATCGGCCTCTCCGCTGAAGATCAAAAAAACATATTCAAGGCATTTGGGCAGGTGGATGATTCGTCGACCCGTAAATATGGCGGTATGGGCGTGGAATTGGCGATCAGCAAGCATCTGGCCGAGTTGATGGGCGGGGAGATGGGCGTTGAGAGTACCCCTGGCTGCGGCAGTCTGTTCTGGTTTACGGCACGCCTGAAGAAGAGCGCCGCACAGGAAGAACCGGTAAAACTGGCGAGTACGGCAAAAGAACGGGTAAGAAGCCTATATCCCGGAGTGAGAATTCTGCTGGCGGAAGATGACCCGATGTATCTGGAAATCATCAGCTATCTACTTGACCGGAGTTTAACAAGTACCAAATTTTAATCAATATAATCATAATATTGCAGCGTACTAGTTTTGTAAAAGAGAAATTTCTCATTTTTTCTTGTTATTTTTCTATTATCTGGTGAATTTTATAGTCCCTCCCGGGTTTGAGTTTAGGTTAAGTGCTTTGTAGATTTCCATCAAATCAGGTTCGGCATTGGTACTTTTACGAATATGAATAGTGCGCCCATCGC
>CAIRBC010000374.1 GCA_903876685.1 uncultured Nitrosomonadales bacterium
ACCTGTGACCCTTGGTTTCGGAAACCAATACTCTATCCAGCTGAGCTACGGGCGCACGATGAGGGTGTGCAGTATAGCTGTTTTATTGACTTCGCACATGCACGGCATGCAACAGGATGCATAAAATTGCGCCGGTGTTTCGCGTAAGCCCCAAAAATGCTATTGTATGCGCCATGAACTTCGTTAATCCGACTCCCGAGCAGATTTCCAGTATGCTGCGCAGCATTCACACCATCGCGGTGGTGGGGCTTTCGCCCAATCCTGCACGTCCCAGTTTTCGTGTGGCTCAGGCCATGCAAAGCCATGGTTTTAGTATTGTTCCGGTACGTCCGCTGGTGGAGCAGGTGCTGGGTGTAACAGCCTATCCAGATTTGGCCAGTCTGCCGTTCAAGGTGGATATGGTCAACGTGTTCCGGGCAGCAGAATATGTATCAGGCATCGTGGATAGCTGCATTTCGCTCGGTGTTACAAGGCTTTGGTTGCAGGATGGTGTCATTGATGAAGCTGCCGCACTGCGGGCACAGCTTGCAGGGATAACGGTGGTGATGAACCGCTGCATATGGCGGGATTATGCGTGTCTGAAATGAAGCGTTGCGTCTGGCCGGGTGAGGATGCGCTTTACCGCGCCTACCATGATCAGGAATGGGGTGTGCCCTTGCACGATGATCGGGCATGGTTTGAGTTTCTGATTCTGGAAGGTGCTCAAGCGGGATTGAGCTGGCTTACCATTTTGCGCAAGCGGGAAAATTACCGTGTTGCCTTTGAACAATTCGATGCGGCGCGCATTGCCCTTTATGATGCTGATAAAATAGCCTCGTTGTTGCTGGATGCGGGCATTGTGCGCAATCGTTTGAAAGTGGCTTCTACCGTGGTCAATGCCCAAAAATTTCTGGCGGTACAGCAGGAGTTTGGCAGCTTTGATGCGTTTATCTGGCAGTTCGTCGCGGGCAAGCCGATACAGAACAGTTGGTGTAGTCATGCACAGCTACCGGTCAGCACGCCTGAATCAGACGCAATGAGTCGTGAATTAAAGCGTCGCGGCTTTAAATTTGTGGGTACGACCATATGTTATGCGTTGATGCAGGCAACGGGCATGGTTAATGACCATGTGGTAGATTGTTTCAGACATTCGGAACTTAAAGTATGATTTTGAAATTTACTAAAATGCATGGAGCAGGCAATGATTTCGTGGTGCTGGACGGCGTGCGCCAGCATATAACACTCAGTCCCGAGCAATTACGTCTGTTAGCCGATCGCCATTTCGGCGTGGGTTGCGATCAGATCCTGCTGGTGGAGAAATCACAGCATCCGCAGGCGGATTTTCGCTATCGCATCTATAATGCGGATGGTGGCGAAGTTGAGCAGTGTGGTAATGGTGCGCGCTGTTTTGTGCGTTTTGTGCATAACCAGAAACTCACGCAAAAGCGTGAAATTGTGGTTGAAACGCAAAGTGGCCTGATCAGTCCGCGTCTCGAAGAGGATGGGCGCGTGACGGTGAATATGGGTGCGCCGATCTTCAAGGCAGCGCAGATTCCCTTTGAAAATGGCAGCGATGCGGTATCTGAGCCACTGCTGGTTGGCGGTGAAACACTAGAAATTTCAGCCGTGTCGATGGGAAATCCTCATGCGGTGCAGGTGGTGGAAAATGTTGCACAGGCACCGGTCGAAAAACTGGGGCCGCTCATTGAACATCACCCGCGATTTCCCAAGCGCGTCAATGCGGGTTTCATGCAAGTATTGGATCGAGGGCATATCCGGTTGCGCGTCTATGAGCGCGGCTCTGGAGAAACACTGTCGTGTGGCACCGGCGCCTGTGCAGCGGTGGTGACGGGTATCAGGCGTGGTCTGCTGGATAGCACCGTACATGTCGCCACCCATGGCGGAGCGCTGCTGATCAGTTGGGCAGGAGAGGGGCAACCAGTGCTAATGACGGGGCCTGCCATCACGGTATATACCGGCGAAATAAATTTATGAATTATCAAAGTAATGAAAGTCATTTTATGAATTCTGATCAGGTCGCACAATATTTGCTGGATAATCCAGAATTTTTTGAGGAGCATCTTGAGACGCTGATGGAAATTACCTTGTCTCATCCCCATGGCGGACGCACTATTTCCTTGAGTGAGCGGCAAGTGCTCGCTTTGCGCGAAAAGAACAAGGAACTGCTGGAAGGGTTGCAGGTGCTGGTTGAAATCGCCAAAGTAAACGATGCGCTGCAATACAAGGTACACGAGTTTGTGGTGGCCGTGTTTGCCGGGCGCGATTTTGCGACCTTGCAATATATGATCCCGCATCTGATACGTGAAATTTTTGCGGTACCGCATGCGGTGTTAAAACTGTGGCAAACCAGTCCGCCTAGCCAGGAGGTGCAGGCGTTCGTCGAGGCACAGGGGCTATCTGTCTGTTTGCATCACGCCATGCCCGATATTTGTGAATGGTTCGGCGAGTACAGCGAACGTCTGCGTGCCTTTGCTTATCTGCCGCTGTATGCGGGCAGTGCTTCTATCGGGATTATGGTGCTGGCCAGTGAAGACCAGGGGCGCTTTTATCCGGAAATGGATACTGTTTACCTGAATCGTATCGCGGAAGTGATCAGCGCAGCACTACATCCCTACCTTGAGCAGCAATGAGTCGGTATGAGCGAGGAACCCGTCATTAGTCCTGCCCAAGGGCTTGAGCAAAAGTATTTGCAGGGTTATCTGGCGTGGTTGCAATACGAGAAACAATATGCGGCGCTGACGGTGGAAAATTACGTCCGTGATCTGAAGCATTTATTTGACTTGGTCGCGGATAAGCCTTTGGATAGTCTTAAAGTTCAGCATATTCGCCGCTTTATTGCGCAACTGCACAGCAAGGGATTGAGCGGTCGATCGCTTTCGCGCATGCTCTCCGCCTGGCGTGGTTTTTTTACTTATCTGATGCGTGATCATGGGCTAACCAGCAATCCTTGTGTGGGTCTGCGCGCACCCAAGTCGCCTGGAATGCTTCCACAGGCGCTGTCGCCAGACGAGTCGCAGCGTCTGGTTTCACTTGAGGCAGAGACACCGGATGAATTACGCGACAAGGCAATGTATGAACTCTTTTATTCTTCGGGTCTGCGTCTATCAGAGTTGGTGAGTCTGGATTTGCAAGCCGTAAATGCTGATCTTGGTGCAGGAGAAGTGCGTGTGACTGGCAAGGGTAGCAAATCGCGCATTGTGCCAGTCGGTTCTTTTGCTATTAGCGCATTAAAGTCCTGGATCGCAGTGCGCGACCAGTTGGCTTGCAAGGATGAACCCGCACTGTTTGTAGGCCAGCGCGGTCGTCGCATCTCGCCGCGAGTGGTTCAACTGGACATGAAGAAATGGGGACTCAGGCAGGGTGTCAGTAGCAATGTGCATCCGCATGTGTTGCGACATTCGTTTGCCACCCATGTGTTGCAATCCAGCGGCGATTTGCGTGCAGTACAGGAAATGCTGGGACACGCCAGTATTTCCACCACGCAGGTTTATACGCATCTTGATTTTCAATATCTCAGCAAGATTTACGATGCCGCACATCCGCGCGCCAGAAAGAAGCCATGAGCCGAGCTCGTTCGACACACCGATCTCCCAATGATTTTCGTCGTCAGCGCAGCGCCAAAGCTGTGGCAGACGTTACGCAGCATCGCAGCGTGGTGGCAGTTGTCAATCGTATCGGAATGGCACAGATACGTCTCAAGGAAGGGCGTGAAAAGTCGCTGTTGCGCCGCCACCCCTGGGTCTTTTCTGGTGCTATCGAAAGTGTCGAGGGTGCGCCTGTTAGCGGGGACACCTTGCCGGTGCATGATGCTTCGGGTAATTTTCTGGCCTGGGCTGCCTATAACGCCAGTTCACAGATTAGTGCAAGGGTCTGGTCCTGGCGTGCGGAGGAGGTGATTGATGCTGAATTTTTTAGGCGCAGGATCCATGATGCGCTGGCGATGCGGCGCGCTTTGCAACTTTCTACTCGTGGTGGAGGGTTGCGTCTGATTCATGCAGAGTCTGACGGTCTGCCAGGCTTGATTGTCGATCAATACCAGGACGTGCTGGTATTGCAGATAGGCAGTGCCGGCATGGAGCGCTGGCGCGATATCTGTGTCGAGTTATTGCAGGAATTATGTAATCCGGCATGCATCTACGAACGCTCGGATTCTGATTCGCGCACTCTGGAAGGATTGACGTTGCGTTGCGGGGTGTTGCGTGGTGCGTTGCCTGAGAATCTGCAATTAGTGGAGCATGGGTTACGCTTCAAGGTGGATGTGGTGGCAGGGCAAAAGACCGGTTTTTTTCTTGATCAGCGGCTTAATCGCGCGCTCACCGAAACCCTGTCTCACGGTCGAGAGGTGTTGAATTGTTTTTGTTATACCGGCGGTTTTTCGCTGTATGCATTGCGCGGGGGGGCAAAATCGGTGCTATCCATCGATGCGTCTGCGGATGCTTTGCGGATTGCGGCAGAAAATCTGGCGTTGAATGGACTGGATGCCACGCGCGCCGAATGGCTATGTGCCGATGTATTTCAGGCGCTGCGCAAACTGCGCGACCAGGGGCGCAGCTTTGATCTGATTATTCTTGATCCCCCCAAATTTGCCCCCACGGCTGCCTTTGCCGAAAAAGCCGCACGCGGTTACAAGGACATCAACCTGCTGGGTTTCAAACTGTTGCGAAAAGGCGGTTTGCTGTTCACTTACTCCTGTTCGGGCGGCATCAGTGCCGATTTGTTTCAGAAAATCGTTGCGGGTGCAGCGCTGGATGCCGGGGTGGATGCGCAGATTATTGATCAGTTGCAAGCCAGCGCGGATCATCCGCTGTTGCTCAGTTTTCCGGAAGGTGCTTATTTGAAGGGATTGGTGTTGAGGGTGCAAGCTGCGAACTGAGATACCACCCCGCCCTGACGGGCACCCCTCCAAAGGAGGGGAATATGTGCTCTGACGGGCACCTCTCCAAAGGAGGGGAATATGTGCTCTGACGGGCACCCTCCAAAGGAGGGGAATTGGCTAATATTTCGCGCCTTTTTGTGAAGGAACAAAAGTCTATGCAAGACATACGCTGGCAACAACGCTTCGAAAATCTGCAATCGGCATACCGGCGACTTCAACAAGCCGTAGAGGCCAACCGGCAGGCGCCTGACAATCAGTTATTCCAGATGGCACTCATCAAGGCGTTTGAAATGACTTTCGAATTATCATGGAAAACTATTAAAGATTATTTAAAGTACAATGGCTTAGATGTAAAAATGCCGCGAGAAATTATCAAGCAGGCGTTTGCTAACGATGTCATTGTCGATGGTCAGCTTTGGATGGATATGCTAGAAGACCGTAACCTGATGGCGCATACCTATGATGAAGCTCGCGCACTCAAAGCCATAGAGCACATTTGCCAGCGGTATATGACGGGACTGCAACAACTGCATCAATATCTGCTTAGACGGTTGGAATGATGTTTGGTTTGAGTGCACAGACTTGCCTGGCTATTTACACCTGCCTGCAACAATATCCGGAAATTATCTGGGTAAAAATCTACGGCTCACGCGCCAAGGGTAATTATCAGCGAGGTTCGGACATCGATCTTGCCTTCAGCAGCCCTACTGATTGTTCGATGGAATTGCTGGCAGCGCTCGACGACCTGCCCACCCCTTATTTATTCGATTTGACGCATTACGAGAGCCTGAAACATGAAAGATTAAAAGAGCATATAGATCGAGTCGGGGTTATGTTCTATCCCTCAACGTCACCCGATAATGCTGAGTAAATCAAGAATTGTTGGGCAACATTTTTTCGTTGCCCAAAGTTCTGAGTACCGGCAGATTTCAGGAAGGTTTGGGAAAGCTTAAAAATTCGCGTATATTGGCAGGCTGATTCATTAAATTTATCTGGCATGGAATTCATCAAGATTCGCGGCGCCCGCACCCACAACCTTAAAAACATCAGCATCGACCTGCCTCGTCACCAACTGGTGGTGATCACCGGCCTGTCTGGTTCAGGCAAGTCTTCACTGGCTTTTGACACCTTGTACGCGGAGGGACAGCGGCGTTATGTCGAATCTCTTTCCGCCTATGCCCGGCAATTTCTGCAGTTGATGGAAAAGCCTGATATCGATTCTATCGAAGGACTTTCTCCTGCCATCGCCATCGAACAGAAAGCCACTTCACATAACCCGCGTTCCACGGTAGGCACGGTTACTGAAATACACGATTATCTTCGTCTGTTGTTTGCTCGGGCCGGAGACCCTTATTGTCCGCAACATGAGTTGATCTTGCAGGCACAAAGCGTGGGTCAGATGGTTGATCATGTTTTGCAGTTGCCGGCAGGTACGCGCATCATGATCCTTTCGCCGCTGGTGGTGGATCGCAAGGGTGAGCAGATGGACTTGTTCGACGGGTTGCGCGCTCAAGGTTTTGTGCGGTTGCGCATCAACGGCAAACTCTGTGAAATGGATGATTTGCCCTCTTTGCAGAAGAACATGAAGCATACGGTTGAAATTGTCGTGGACAGGCTTAAAGTGAATGTTGAAGCCAGACAGCGTCTCGCTGAATCGTTTGAAACTGCGTTGCGTCATTCAGAGGGGCGCGCGCTGGCCGTTGAAATGGATACCGGACTCGAACATTTGTTTTCGGCAAAATTTGCCTGCCCGATATGCAATTATTCACTGCATGAACTTGAACCGCGCTTGTTTTCCTTCAATAATCCGATGGGTGCCTGCCCTAAATGTGATGGTCTGGGCAGCATTAGTTTTTTTGATCCCAAGCGTATCGTCGCTGCACCGCATTTGTCGCTGGCAATGGGTGCTATCAAGGGCTGGGACAAGCGTAATCAGTTTTATTATCAGATGCTTTCCAGTTTGGCGCTGCATTACAAATTCGATCTGGAGCAGTCATATGACAGCCTCCCGGAAAAAATTCAGAATATTATCCTGCATGGTAGTGGCAAGGCGGTAATCCCCTTCAGTTACCCGAATGAACGTGGCTCACAGTCGCTGCGCGAGCACACTTTCGAGGGCATCGTCAATAATCTGGACAGACGCTACAAGGAAACCGATTCCCCTGCGGTGCGAGAGGAACTGGCGAAATATCTGAATAGTTGCCCATGTCCGGAATGCAAAGGAACGCGTCTGCGCCTTGAGGCACGTCATGTGCAGGTACTCGATAAAAAACTTCACGAAATTAATGTGATGCCATTGAATCAGGCACTGACTTTTTTTCAAAATCTAACCTTGCCTGGACACCGGCAGGCGATAGCCGAAAAAATCGTCCAGGAAATCGCCAGTCGCTTGAGTTTTTTGAATAACGTAGGACTGGATTACCTGAGTCTGGCGCGTTCTGCTGAAACTCTGTCCGGTGGGGAAGCGCAGCGCATCCGGCTTGCTTCGCAGATCGGTTCAGGGTTGACCGGCGTGATGTATGTGCTGGATGAACCCTCGATCGGCTTACATCAGCGCGATAACGACCGCCTGTTGCAAACCTTGAAAAGGCTGCGCGACATGGGTAACAGTGTGATCGTGGTGGAACACGATGAGGAAGCGATACTCAACGCAGACTATGTGGTGGATATGGGGCCGGGTGCAGGGGAACATGGCGGACAGGTGGTGGCGGAAGGCACGCCGGCGCAAATTCCTGTCTGGGAAAATTCACTCACCGCCGATTATCTGAGCGGCAGGCGTGCCATTGCCGCACCCAGAAAATATTTGAAACCAGATAGCGAACGTATGCTGCGTATTCAGGGTGCCAGTGGCAATAACCTTAAATTCATTAACTTGAATTTGCCGGTAGGGCTGCTGGTATGCGTCACCGGGGTATCCGGTTCCGGTAAATCCACGCTGATTAATGACACCCTCTACCCTGCAGTGGCGCGCCATCTGTATGGCAGTAACACCGAACCGGCACCCTTTACAGCCATCAGCGGACTAGAGTTTTTTGACAAGGTGATTAACGTCGACCAAAGTCCTATCGGTCGCACGCCGCGCTCCAATCCGGCTACCTATACCGGACTGTTTACTCCGATACGGGAGCTGTTCAGTGGCGTACCCCAGGCTCGTGAGCGCGGTTACGGACCGGGTCGCTTTTCCTTTAATGTCAAGGGCGGGCGCTGTGAGTCCTGTCAGGGCGATGGTGTCATCAAGGTTGAGATGCATTTTCTGCCGGATATGTATGTGCCTTGCGACTTGTGTCAAAGTCAGCGCTATAACCGCGAAACCCTGGAAATACAGTACAAGGGCAAAAATATTCACCAGATCTTGCAATTGACGGTAGAGCAGGGCTTTGAATTTTTCAAGGCGGTACCGCTTATCGCGCGCAAGTTGCAAACGCTGCTGGATGTGGGACTGGGTTATATCACGTTAGGACAATCCGCCACCACGCTGTCCGGCGGCGAAGCACAGCGCGTCAAGCTGTCACTGGAACTTTCCAAACGCGATACCGGGCGTACTCTGTATATACTCGATGAACCTACCACCGGCCTGCATTTTCACGATATTGCGTTGTTGCTGGGTGTTATACAAAAGCTACGCTCACAGGGGAATACCGTGGTCATCATCGAACATAATCTTGATGTGATCAAGACCGCAGACTGGGTGATCGATCTCGGCCCCGAAGGCGGCAGTGGCGGTGGACTAATCATCGCAGAAGGTTCACCCAAGGATATTGCAAAAAATAAAAATAGTGTGACCGGTATCTATTTGCAACCAGTATTAAACAAAAAATCCGCTTGATCCGCTTGGCAGCGGTGGCGATGTTGGTGTTATCGCTAATTGCCACAACAGCGGGCAGGCTTTATAGTGTCGAGTAATTTCAATTTTTAAAAGGGATGACCATGCGCTACTGGGTGTATGTATTTTTATTAAGTCTGACTAACTTGGCGATTGCCGACCCTGAGACGCAGGCCGGGCAGGCAGTCAAAGATGCCGCACAGGCGAGCGGTCATGCCAGTGGCAGTGCGGCTCACGCCATTGCAGCCTCCGGGCAGGCTACCTCTGCGATTGCCGCAATTCCGCTTTCTGCAATGGGGGGCGTGCTGGTCAGTGGCGGTGCGGTGAGTATCGGCGTAGCCGGTGGCTCGGCCAGAGCAGCCGGCACGCCTATCGGCAAACCGTTGAAAATCACCGAGGAAGCGATTATTACCACGCCGCCGGATGTAGCCTTGAAAAGCCCAAAAAAATCTGACACTCAAAATTAATAAAGGGATATGCAATGCGTAATCTGATACCTGCACTGTTATTGTTATTCGCCTCGACAGTCGCATCGGCTGCCTCCGGTTTTAGTTCTGCCAGTAGCCAGACTGCGGAAGCGATACATTATTCTCCTGAGCAAATTATCAAGTTTGCCAAAAAAGTTGAAAAAACGCTGGCAGCTAAAGGCGCCTATGTGGCGATTCTGGCTCGCATGGGTCGCCCTCGTTCAGAATTGCCCGAAGGGATGCACTTCACCCATGTTGCCTTTGCTGTGTATTCGGAGATCACCACTCGTGATGGGCGCAAAGTTCCGGGCTATGCGATCTATAACCTGTATCAGAAAAATGATCATCCTGAAACCAGCGAACTGGTCATGGATTTTCCGGTAGATTTTTTCGCCGGTGTCGCCGAACTGGAAGCCGGAATTATCATTCCTTCCGCAGAGTTGCAAACGCGTCTGCTGAACGTTATCGCCTCTCCAGTCTATGCAAAATTGCATGAGCCGCATTATTCGGTGATCGCCAATCCTTATACGTTGGGACGGCAGAACTGCACTGAATTTGTGCTGGATGTGACCAATGCAGCCATTTATCAGACCAGCGACATCAAACTCATCAAAGCCAACGAAAAAGCTTATTTTGTCGCGCAAAAAGTCAATGTCAACCGCTTCAAGTTACTCATGGGTGCGATGTTCAGCAAAGAAGTATCAACTTCGGATCAAGAGGGTGCGCCGGTTACCGCAACTTTTGAAACCATCGGTGCTTACCTGAAGAAATATGACGAGGGCTCGGAAATGTTATCCGTGGTGCCGGAAAACTGAAACTTTGCATAATGCGTATTTCTGAAACTGAAGTGGAATTATATGGCATACGTGCACAGGGCGCGGGTGGTCAGAACGTAAATAAAGTTTCGTCTGCCATCCATCTGCGTTTCGATATAAAGGCTTCGTCTTTGCCGGAGGAGTGCAAGCAATTACTCACTAAACTGGCTGACAGGCGCATCAGTTCAGAGGGCGTCATCGTCATCAAGGCGCAACGCTTTCGTACTCAGGAAAAGAATCGGCAAGATGCGCTGGCTCGGCTTGATGCGTTGATTGAAGCCGCGACTACTCCTGAAAAATTACGCAAGCCAACCAAAGCGACCCGGAATTCCATCAAAGAACGCATCTTTACCAAGCTGCAACGCGGACAATTGAAGGTGTTGCGGGGTAAAGTCCGTTTGGAATAAAATCACATTCATTTCAGCAGGCTGGCACTTAACAGCAGACTAAACAGCAGTTGCAATTGAGCGGTTTGCGCCAGCAGGCGGTTAAATATCGGTCCTGGTGTCTCCCGGCAAAATAATACCAGCAGATAAACAGACCAGGGCAGCGCAAGCAACGGCAACCACCAGTGCATCAAGCTGAGCTGTACAAAAGGTGTCAGCATCAGCAGCCCATATTCGACCTTGCTCCAAAAGCGTCCGATACACACAGCCAGCGTCATTTTTCCGATTTTTTGGTCGCAATCCAGATCGCGATAGTTATTCACGACAATCACGGCGGCAGCCTGAAAACCGATTAGAGAAGCGACCATGAATACCCGCCAATTAATTTGGAAAGTTTGCAGGTAATAACTCCCTATCACCGCTGCCAGTCCAAAAAACAGCCACACGAAAACTTCCCCTAATGCACTGTAAGCGACCGGTCGAGGTCCGCAGGTATAGGCCCAGCCTGAAGCGAGTGCAGCTAATCCGAGCAACAGGATCGGCCAGCCACCGTGCCAAACCAAATATCCGCCGAATAGTGTCGCCAAAGCAAAGCTACTGTAGGCGGCACGTTGCACCACAGCCGGTGCCAACCAACCGGAGGAGGTGGCGCGGAGCGGCCCTAGTCGCTCGAGGCCATCCGCACCGCGCAAGAAATCGCCGACATCATTAAACAGATTGGTTCCGATCTGAATCAGCATCGCAGAAACCAGGGTAATCAACAACAATAGCCAGGAGATGGCACCGGTATCGGCGTAAGCCAGGCAGTTTGCGGTGATTACCGGTGCAATGGAAACGGTCAAGGTTTTGGGTCGGATTGCCAGCCAGCCAATCTGCACTGTTGAAGGGCGTTTGAGGGTCATTGGGCATCCAATCGGCGTGTTTAAATTTCGCAATGATTGTTACACAGCTATCGTCTACCGCAAAGCGATATCTGGCTGAAGCTGGTTCGGTTTTAATGCTGCCTGCGATTGATGAGGTATAATTACAAGTTATCTGAAAAATTTTTTTAAATTCAAGGTTATTCTCATGGACTATGATGTACTCATTATTGGTTCCGGCCCTGCCGGCCAACATGCCGCGTGGCAAGCAGCCCGCATGGGGAAACGTGCTGCGATTATCGAACATAAGCCCAAAATTGGCGGAGCCGGTTTGCAAACCGGCACTATTCCCAGCAAGGCGTTGCGCGAAGTAGCTTATCTCAAATCCAGGTCAGGGCATGGTGGGATGCGTCAGGCAGTCTCAACCGATAGCCGTAGCCGGAACGGCTTGCTGGCAGATGCAGTTAGACGCAAGGAACTGGTGATTGCACAACAGGAATCTGTGATTTTGCAGCGTTTGTTGCGTAGTGGCGTGGCGCTGATTCCGGGAGAAGCCTCGTTTGTCGATGCGCATACCTTGCAGGTGGCGGATACGGCGGGCAACACGCGGCAGATTTGCGCGGATTTTATCGTGCTGGCGACGGGTTCGCGTCCGCGTCGTCCCGCCCATGTTCCTTTTGATAAAAAGACGGTGCTGGATTCGACTTCGATACTGAATATCCGTCACTTGCCGGATAGTCTGTTGGTGGTGGGCGGCGGTGTGATTGCGTGCGAATTTGTTTCAATCTTTGCAGCCTTGGGCGTGCAGGTTTGCGTCGTGGACAGTCATGCGCAATTGCTGGATTATTTGAGCGAAGATGTGGTGGGTGTGCTGGCAGACAGTTTTCTGGACATGGGGGTCGAATTTCATATGCAGGAGCGCGTTGCTGAAATTCGTCGTGAAAGAGATTGTACGGTCACCTTGCTGGAAAGTGGCATGGAAATTCGTACTGAAGCATTGCTTTATGCGCAAGGCAGAGAGCCCAACAGCGACCGGCTGGAATTATCCCGCGCCGGTATCACCGCAAAAAATGGCTGGTTGAGCGTTAATCAGCATTTTCAAACGACGATGCCGCACATTTTTGCAGTGGGTGATCTGATCGGCCGTCCCGCACTCGCCTCGACCGGCATGGAGCAGGGACGTGCCGCCATTCTCTATGCCTTTGGCGGCGAGTTGCATGTCGCAGCAGAAAATTTCCCCATGGCCGTTTACACCATTCCCGAGATTTCCTATGTCGGCAAAACTGAAAAGGAAATCGAGAAGGAGCAGATTCCGAATATTGTAGGCAAGTCTTATTTCAGTGATACGGCGCGCGGACAGATTATCGGCGACGCTCACGGTCTGCTCAAGCTGATTGTCGATGCGCGTAATGAAAAGCTGCTGGGAGTGCATATCGTCGGCGAACAGGCCAGCGAGCTGATCCATATCGGTCAGCTGGTCATGAATCTTCAGGGCAATGTACGCGATCTGGTGAAGAATGTTTTCAATTACCCGACACTGGCAGAGTGTTACAAGCTGGCGGCGCTCGATTGCGTCCATCAGCTGGAAATGGAATATTCACGCAGTAAATAAGCGGGAGTAGCTTAATCAATTTCATGATTCGGTTCTACCCGCCTCATACGTTCGATCTCGCGTCGATCCCGTTTGGTGGGTCTGCCCGCCTGAGTCGCCGGCTGTAACTTTATTTCGGTGGCGAGTGCTTCACGGCGCAAGCGGCTTTCCGCTGTTTCCTGATAAAGTTTTTGTGCCTGACTTGCGGGGCCGCGTTTATCGGAGAGTGCTTGCACTACGACCGTATGCTGGTATGGGCCGAGGCGTATATTCAGGGTGTTGCCCACCGCAAGCAATTTGGAAGGTTTGACACGCTCCCCATCGACAAATACCTTGCCGCATTCTAGCGCATCGACGGCCAGGGAGCGTGTCTTGAAAAAACGGGCAGCCCACAGCCATTTGTCGATGCGGACTTTTTCACTATTGATTTCAGTAGGCATTCAACATCGGGAGATCAATTTAAATTATCGAATACGTTATCACAAAATTAGCAGTTTCAGCTTGCATTGTTGTGTATTTGCGTAGGCTCTTTGAAAGCATGCCATAATGTTTAACGTGAAACTCGCGC
>CAIRBC010000375.1 GCA_903876685.1 uncultured Nitrosomonadales bacterium
CCTGCGGCATCAGTCACGGTCGCCGAGACGTTCAGTGTTGCACCCTCAGCGGGCTTGGCTACTGCTGTGCTCCAACCGTTGGCTAGATCATTGGCCGTGACGGTATGACTTTGTGGCGTAGTCCCATCGGTCAATGTCACGGTATCGCCAACTTTAGCGGTGCCTGGCAGCGTCACTTTGACGGCAATCGTTGTTGCAACGCCCAGTTCGGACTTGCTGATGTAGCCGTTGTTATTCGTATCGGTCGTAATCAGCACCGTCGGTGCGCCAGTGGCCGTGGCATCCACTGTCGCTGCCACCGCATTGGTGGTCAGCGTATTGCCTGCCTTGTCGTAAGCAACGGCCGTGAAACTATGACTTCCGTCTACCAGCGTGGGAGTGGAAAAGCTCCAACCACCCAGACCGTCCAGCACCGCATTTCCTAAAAGTGTTGCGCCATCGTATATCTGTACCTTGTCTACACCGCTGACGGCATCACCCACCGTGCCGGTCAACGTCAGGTTAGTGGCGCGAGTAAGATGGTCGGTATTGCTGATACCGGTATCTGGAGACACCGCATTGACGATGGTCACCATCTGCGCAACATTGTTCGACGGAACGGATTTATCAACGGTTATGGACGGCGCATTCGCGCTAAGGGTATTGCCGGCAAGATCGGTCTGTTGCACCTGAACCTGACCTGTCACATAAACACCGTCCGCCAGTACAAAGCTGCTGCCTACCCCAGTAATCCAGCTACCCCCTCCATCGATACTGTACTTCCAGGTCGCGCCCGCTTCGATATTGCTGACATTTACCGTACCATTATTGGTCACATTATCTGTCGCACTGGTGCCGCTATCTACTGCCAATGCAATGCCTGGTGCAGCCACCTGTGAATCGAACGTAAAAGTAAAGGTGCTGCTGGCCTTGAAACCGTTGCTATCGGTCTGGCGCACCAGTACGGTGTTTTGCCCTTCCACCGGCGCAAAACTGCTCAACCAGGTTACGCCGTTGTCTACGCTATAATCGACAGTCGCACCCGAAGCGAGACCACTGACTGCAAGCGTGCCGATGTTGCTAATCTTGTCACTGCCACTGCTACCGGTGTCATTCACCAACGTGACCACAGGCGGAGCTATGGTTTCAACGAAGGTGTAAGGCGCGCTTTGAGCCGATACATTGCCTGCCAGATCTATTTGCCGGACATAGACGGTATTAGTCCCAAGCACAGGCGCATAGCTACTGTTCCAACTGAGACCGTCCGTGCTGTATTGCACCGTCCCACCCGCTTCTGCACCACTCACAATCAGCGCGCCTGAGACCAGCGATACACTCGGAACAGCCACTAAGGTATCCACCGTTATTGGGGTCGGGTTGCTGTAAATCTGGCTGACATTGCCTGCCATATCGGTCTGCTGAACTTGTACTGCGCCCGCAGCGTAGGTGGTACCCACAGTCGAATTTGCAGCCGCCAGCACAAAACTGCTGCCGGTACCTGTCGTCCAATGGAGACCGCCATCGATGCTGTATTTCCAGGTGCCGCCCGCTTCCAGTCCGCTGACATTGACGGTACCGACATTAGTGACGTTGTCGGTAGTAATATTGCTGTCAGTCACCAATTCAAATTTTAGGGTAGCTACCGGTAAATCCAGCGTGAAGGTGATGCTGGCGCTCGCCAGGTTACCCGCCGTGTCGACATCATTAACCGTCACCTTGTGTACACCATCCGCCGTCGGTGCGACATAGGTGCTGGAAGTGACTCCATCTACCGTATAAGTTCGTGTTACACCCGCTGCCGCAGGACTAATGGTCAGTCTGGAGTCGTTGGTCAGCCCATCCGTGTTTGATTGGCCGCTGTCATTGGTCAATACCACGGTAGGGGTGGCAATTACCGTATCCACGCTGTAACCATGATTTGCCGTCGCAGTGGCGGTATTGTTAACCGCGTCGATAGTGGTGACAGTGGCGCTAACCGTTGAATTGGCGGCGAGCACAGAACCGGGTACGGCTATACTATAGCCATTGTTTGCATCCAAAGTTCCGGTATAGGTATTCGATCCGACCTTCAAGCTAACCGTTTCTCCACCGATATGCGCGTCCCCGGTCACTTTACCGGTGACGTTGATGCTGCTGTTCGCTTCAACCGCATTTATCACATTATCTGCAGTAATAGCATCTATCGAGATGCTTGAGTTCTGAGTCGTATCGAGTACAAATGAAGCGGTTTTAGGCAGGCTGGTATTACCAGCAAGATCGGTGGTTATCCCGGTAACGGTAATAGTACCATCACCCAGCAACAGCAGATCCGCTGCCGTCAGTTTAACCAGATCAGCTGATCCCGTCGCCGTAAAAGTTTTGGTGACTGTATTGCCGCCATGAGTAAAGGTCACCACGACCACTGAATCCACCTCTGCCGTCACATGCACACCACCCGCTATCGCGGTAGCCGCATTTTCAGCATTTGCCACCGTATCCAGGGTTATGACCGGTGCAGTGGGTGCTACGGTGTCGACCACAAAAGGACGAATGGTCGTCGCCGTGCTGTTACCGATAGTAGCCGTTGCAGTAAAGGTGTGTCCGCCATCCGTGAAATGCAGCGCAAGTTCAGCAGGGCTAAGAAAATAGCTCCAGGTGGTACCGGTGATGGTGGCCTGATAGGTGGTTGCCGTGTTATCCAGGGTTAACACCACCGAAGTGGCGCCAGCAACGGTGGTACCCGTGATGGTGATCCCTTTGGTCGCCTCATTCTGGTTAACAACGTCGTCGAGATTAAGTTTAGTGTTAACGTTATTTGAATCGGTCGAAATGTGATCTATGAATACCGAGGCGCTCACCAGTGGAGCCGCCAGTGCTGCCGATACCGCTGCGGTTAGCGTCGCGTTAGCAGAAGTTGAGCTATACAGCGTGCTGGCTGCTTTAGCACCTACGATAATATCGTTCAAAGTAGTGACATTAAGCGTAGCTGTGGTCGTGGCACCGCTGGTAACCGTCAATCCTGAAACCAACTGGTTAATCGTGGCCTGGGTACTGCCACCGTTAGACTGATCCATACCGGACAAGGCTGCCAGTATGTCACCATAGGTGTTGGAAGTGGGGTTAGAAATAACGTTCCCGTTGGCATCCAGGGTAACCGTTGGCGAAACCAGCGCAACGCTTGGATCCGTGGAACTAACCAAGTCGGTAAGACCAAAGGCCTTCGCAACCGCTGTATTGGTCTGGGTAACCACCGCAGTCGTCAGTGTCGTGTCGACTACCGAACCTACATTACTATAGACCACGCCCATCTTCTCGGCCGCCACAGTGGTCAGCGCATTGATGTTCATGGTAACGGTGCCGGTGGTTGCTACCCCAACCGCCATGAAGGAGGCTGACAAGTCAACTGCCTTGCCGGTCGCTTCGTCGATATAATCCGCAACACCGCCAGCAGGATTCACCAACTTTGCGATGACTGGACCCGTATAGCTGCCCACATCAATCGGCGTTGAAAAAGTCCCGCCATTGGGACTGTAAACCAGCTTCCCGCTGCCTAGCAGGGTCACACCATCACCCTTGTAAAGATTGACAATCAAGTCGTTCGTTGAAACTACCGGACCGGCAACCACTTCAACGGAAATAAAATTATGTACGATAGCTGCGATTGCGCCACCGCCACCGCCCCCCCCACCCGCTAGCGCGGCGACACCAAGTCCGACCCCAGCCAGCAGCATACTCGACATATCGGCACTGGCCGCAACTGGTGCCTGAACGACTGCGTGTGCCGGTTCGCATGGCCAGGCAGCAACTGCCCCTTTGGAGGAATCATGCTCATCAGTCTGCGTGCTAGGCTGTGCGCTTGATTTTTGGTCAGAATCGCCGTCTTTTCCGCCTGCAGCCACACAGGTTGCCGCGCCTTCTTTGGAAGAATCTTTATCTTTGGGATCCTGAGGCGCAGCGGCCAGTTGAAAACTGTCACTATCGCTGAGGTTCTGATCTGAATTATCGTTGACCGGATCAGCGGCATTTTTCTTTTTGCCTGCCTTGCGTTTCGGTCGAGCTTCATTGATTACGGTGTCTGAAGTCTGCGTCACTGCCACCATCCCGTCAATTTGTTCAAGATACTTCTTATCATGGTTAGACTCAGTATTTGATTTATTTCCAGTCAAGTCATTTGAGGCCATCTTTTGAGACTCCATAATATAATTTCATAACGCATTGTTTAATATAGACACACACAAAAAAAAGAGCTAAATACAGCTCTTCATAAGTCTTCTCAATCACTAACATAGCGTTGTCAAGAATGCCGAGCGTACCGGTAGTTTCAATTTCTTCAGTCTATGGAATTATTTCACATTAGTGCTATCTGATGCAATTCAATATTTTAGTGGGTGTATGATCATTCGGGTGGCAAATAGTTCAGGATTTTCTGATCCTGAAGTTTGATAGAATATAAAACAATTTAATGAAGTTTCATGCACACAAAAATAGCCTAACATCCTGCATCAAGAAGCACGCTGGGGAGGACGAATAACTGAAAACACTTTCTATCAATACCTCAAGTATGCTCGTCAAAGGCATAGCGCATGGTTCAAACACTCGAACTTTTCAAGCAAATTATGTTTTAATAGCCTTAGCATTTTACCAGATTGCTATGCAAATGATTACCACTAACCCCTATATTTTCTACGGATAATTCGTTGATGTACAAGAACCACTTCCAGTTCACCGAAATGCCTTTTTCGATTGCACCCAATCCGCGCTTTCTGTTTATGACTCAGCGCCACCGGGAAGCTTTGGCGCATCTGCTGTACGGCCTCCAGAGCGATGGGGGAATCGTACTGCTGACCGGTGAGGTGGGCACTGGCAAAACCACCCTCTGCCGCAGCATGATCGATCAGTTACCTGCAAAGGTCGAAATTGCACTGATACTGAATCCCAAAATGAGCGCCGAAGAATTGCTACTCAGCATTTGCGAAGAATTTCATTTGGATCTGAGCAACAAAGTTCCCTGCATCAAAACTTATATCGACACGCTAAATATAAAACTGTTAGCGAATCATGCTGATGGACGAAAGGCGATACTGATCATAGACGAGGCACAAAATCTAAGTATGGACGTCCTCGAACAATTACGTCTACTAACCAATTTGGAAACCAATACTCATAAATTGTTGCAAATCTTCTTGATCGGACAACCTGAACTGAAAGAATTGCTTGCCAGAGTCGAAATGCGCCAGCTTTCTCAGCGCGTGATTGCACGCTACCATCTGACCCAACTCAACTTTGCCGAATTTTCCGGCTATATTTCACACCGAATGCGGGTTTCAGGTGCCTCACCCCTGATCTTCCCCGAAAAGTTTTACAAACGAATTTTCAAGGCCAGCACCGGAGTTCCACGACTGATCAATCTCATTTGCGACCGTGCGCTGTTGGGTGCCTATGCAAAAGGGGACGCACAAGTTGGCTCTGAGGTTCTCAATAAAGCCATCAGTGAGGTACTTAGTATCAATCCCTCAACCAGGAAGCCCTATATTATCGGTGTAATCGCCCTTCTTGCCTGCTTCACTCTCTATTTTTTCATACCAGCTGGCAGCATTCTACCCGCAACGCTGAAAAGCTGGTTTCAGCGCAAACCTGCCATGGAAGTCGCCGCCGCAAAGCCAGAAATTTCGCTGCCGCTTTCTGCGCTGAAAGTACCCGAAGATCTTTCAAACAGCAAAAGCAAGGTTTATGCATTTAAAGCGTTATTCACACTTTATGGGTTAGAACTAATGACTGAGGAGGATCCCTGCAAGCAAACCGTTGAAGCCATGCGATGTTTTCCGGGACATGGTGGCCTGGCAGATTTACTAAAGATAAATCAACCAGTCGTTCTGAAACTCAGCGCAAATAGCGGCAGGGAGTATTCTGCAACGCTTATTTCGTTGGATAATGAAGCCGCAAATTTACAAATAGCGGACAAACTATTACGCGTTTCAGTCAAGGATCTGGCGCATGCCTGGCTAGGTCAATATACCGCAATCTGGAACGTGCCACGCGGCTACCACAAACTGATGATTGAAGGTCAACATGGTATATTTATCAACTGGTTACGTCACGCACTACTGGCAGCGGACAGCATTCCCGACAATGGCTCTGATATTTATGATGCTGAACTGGCCAAACGGTTGCGCTCTTTTCAATTATCTGAAGGCATACAACCCGACGGAGTCATCGGCCCGCAGACCATGATGCGTTTGGCGATGATTAGCAACCATAAATTGCCGAGACTTTCATCTGCAAAGAAGGGTTAAATATGTCATTGATTTTGGAAGCACTGGAAAAATCTGATCAGGAAAGACAAACGTTTTCCGGGAACATATCCAGCATTAATTATCCGGTTCATGGCAAGGAAAATACCAGGCCAGGGCTGATTACGGCGTTGCTTACGGTTACGGGCTTGTTAGCCAGTGCCTTGATCTGGATTCTGTGGCTACAACCAGGCACAAGTCCCAGTCCGGTAATAGCGGTTGCACCTGCTTCAGCGCCTATCAGCATTCCACAAAGCAGCCCGGTGGCTATTACCCCTGAACCGGTGATCGCAGCAGTTCCCAGGAAAGTTACACCCGATAAATCATCAAAAAATGTTGCTGTCGCTCCGCAACAGCCAGTCCTGGCAGAGGATCCACTCAAAGGATTGCCGGCATTGAATATAACCGGCTACATCCACAACGACCAGAATGGCAGCCTTGCCATGATCAACAATCAGTTAGTCAAGGAAGGTGAAGAACTATCTCCCGGCCTGCGTCTGATAAAAATTTTGGATAATGGCGCAATCTTCAGTTACAAAGGTTATGTATTCAGTCGCTGAAGCTTAATGGAAATGTCAGGTTACGGCGCGAAATACCGCACCTAACACGACCTGCAACTACAACTGAAAAATCGCACGCGATCCAAATTTCCCCGGATTCCGGCCTGCGGCCTGCATCCGGGCTACGTTGCTATTAAGTTAATAGTGGTAACGACCCTGCAAAAACTCTATCCGATCAACCTTTACCAGATATACACATCGATGTTCTTGCGTGAGGCGCCGCGACTAAACATCTGCACCAAGGTACTTCAGCGGCTCGGGCTTACCAACTCCATCGAAAGGCCGCCTCCCAACACCCATGTCACCGGGGGAGCGGGCTTCCAGCCCGCTTGGCGGCCAGGATGGCCGCCCGCCAACTCCCATGCCACCGGTGGGGCGGGCTTCCAGCCCGCCTGGCGGCCAGGATGGCCGCCCGCCAACACCCATGTCACCGGGGGGGCGGGCTTCCAGCCCGCCTGGCGGCCAAGATGGCCGCCCTCCAACACCCATGTCACCGGGGGAGCGGGCTTCCAGCCCGCCTGGCGGCCAGGATGGCCGCCCTCCAACACCCATGTCACCGGGGGGCGGGCTTCCAGCCCGCTTGGCGGCCAGGATGGCCGCCCCCCA
>CAIRBC010000376.1 GCA_903876685.1 uncultured Nitrosomonadales bacterium
ATGTCACCCTGGCGAATGCGGTTGGAACGGGTATCGCAGACGACAAGGCCATTTATGTGCATGTGCCGGAAATGATTCGTTTTTATTGTGGTGAAGAGCCGATTTTGTCGAATGTGCCGACCTGGGAATTGAGTAAACCGGATGATCTGGCCTATGTGCTGGCGCATCTGCCCGAATTGGTGGTCAAGGAAGTGCATGGTTCAGGCGGCTACGGGATGCTGGTGGGACCGACCGCAAGCAGTCAGGAAATCAGTCTGTTCCGTGAAAAAATTATCGCCTCACCGTCAGGTTATATCGCGCAACCTACCCTCTCGCTTTCGACGTGTCCGACCTATGTGGAAGGTGGAATCGCCCCCCGTCATATTGATCTCAGACCCTATGTGTTATCCGGCAAGCAAATCAGCATGGTTCCGGGAGGCCTGACGCGGGTTGCGTTGAAACAGGGCTCTCTGGTAGTTAACTCGTCGCAAGGCGGCGGCACTAAAGACACTTGGGTATTGGAAAACTAAAATGCTTTCATCAACCGCAGATCACTTATACTGGATGGCGCGTAGCATGGAGCGCGCCGAAAATACCGCGCGTATGCTGGATGTCACTTATCGCATGTCGCTGCTCAAACAGGCTGTTTCAGAACCGCATTACGAATGGCGCGCGATGCTTTCCATCAGCGGCCTGCATGAAGACTTCGAGCAACGCTACCCCGAACCCAGTGCGGCCAATGTGATGCGCTTCATGACCCTGGACGAGAAAAATCCCGGCAGCATCTACAATAGCATTTATAATGCCAGAGAAAATGCGCGGGCGGTACGTGGTTCAATCACCTCGGAAATGTGGGAAGCGCTCAACTTTACCTGGCTGGAAATGCGCAGAATTTCGGCTGAAGGCATCCCCGAGGATGGGGTGTCGCGCTTTTTTGACTGGGTCAAGGATCGCTCGCATCTGTCGCGTGGCATCACCCATGGTACGCTGCTTCGCGACGATAGTTTTCGCTTTATCCGCCTGGGGACATTTTTTGAGCGCGCCGATAACACCGCGCGTATCCTGGATGTGAAATATCATATTTTATTGCCCAGTCCGGCGGATATCGGGGGCGCTGCCGATTATTATCAGTGGGGTGCACTGCTACGTTCGGTGTCTGCGTTCGAATCTTATCGCAAGGTGTATCGGGATCAGATTACCCCTAAACGGGTCGCCGAACTGCTGATTCTCAGGCCGGATATGGCGCGTTCGCTGATTACCTGCATGAATGAGGTGAATCGCCTGGTGCAGGAACTCAATGGCCCCAATTCTGCGGAATTAGTGAGACGTTGTGGTCTGTTACATGCCAAACTGCGCTATGGTCGGATCGATGAGATTTTTGAATACGGCTTGCATGAGTATTTGTCAGAATTTCTCGAACAGATTTATGACATGGGTGATCAGATCAACAAGATTTATTTCTGGTCTACCGATGAATGATGTTTTGCTTGCAGTCAAACAGCCACTTCGGTTTTATAATGCAGCCTGATTTGACAAATAATCGAAAACATCGGGAGTAATAAATATGACTTATTGTGTGGCGGCTATGATCGATGCCGGTATTGTGTTTGCATCTGATTCACGTACTAATGCAGGAATGGATAATATTTCCACTTATTGCAAAATGAAGAAGTTTGAACGTACCGGCGACAGGGTGTTGGTCATGGTCAATTCAGGCAATCTTGCGGTCACCCAGGCAACCATTAATCATCTGGAACAGGCTATCCGGCGTAACCATGAGCCGAATTTGATGAGCGTGTTTTCGATGTATG
This sequence comes from uncultured Nitrosomonadales bacterium, assembly GCA_903876685.1. Lineage (GTDB taxonomy): Bacteria > Pseudomonadota > Gammaproteobacteria > Burkholderiales > Gallionellaceae > Gallionella. The sequence goes on from CAIRBC010000376.1 coordinate 1,791, forward strand.
AGGTCGCCGAGTTGATCGGTGCTGCGATGCGCGAAGTGCGGCATCGTGACGGTCCTTTCCTGATGGAAAATAACGTCGATTGCAGTGCCAGTTTTATCGTCGGTGGACAGATCTCCGGCGAATATCAGCGCCTGTTCATGGTGTATGCGGAAGGCAATTTCATCGAGGCTACCCCTGAGACACCCTACTTTCAGATAGGTGAAGTGAAATACGGCAAGCCGATCATCGATCGCGTGATCGATGCAGAAACTTGCATGGACGATGCCATTAAATGTGTGCTGGTTTCCTTCGACTCGACCATGCATTCCAATTTGTCGGTAGGGTTTCCTATCGATCTAGCCTGCTATTTTCGTGAATCATTACAAAAGACCAATAGCCACCGTTTTGTAGAGCAGGATAGCTACATGCAGGGATTAAGGCAGAGTTGGGGGGAGGGCGTGCGTCGCGCTTTTTCACAGTTGCCGACTTTTAATTGGTAAATATTCTTACTCCAGAAAGGCTTTAGATGACCATCCGTGTCGCGCTCCATCACCAGACCAGTTATTGTTTTGACCGTGCTATACAACTGTGGCCACATGAGATTCGTCTACGTCCGGCCGCACATAGTCGCACGCCGGTGTTGAGCTACTCGTTGAACATAGAACCTGCAGGTCACTTCCTCAACTGGCAGCAAGACCCGTTCGGCAACTGGATTGCGCGCCTGGTATTTCCGGATAAAGCGGAAAAGCTTAAAATCACCGTCGATCTGGTGGTCGATATGACGGTGATTAATCCCTTTGATTTTTTTATCGACGAGGCTTCAGAAAATTTTCCGTTCAGTTATCCTGAAGCGTTGAAATGCGAACTAAGTCCTTATCTGGAACTGGAACCGCTCACACCGGCATTAGAACAATGGCTGGACTGCACCCGGAAGGAATTGTTGCCCAAACCGTTGCGCACCATCGATATGCTGGTGGGCATCAATCAGCGGGTGCAGAATTCAGTCGGTTATATAGTGCGTCTGGAAGCAGGCGTGCAAACACCAGAGCAAACGCTGCTGAAGGGTACCGGTTCATGTCGTGACTCTGCCTGGTTGCAGGTGCAGGCGCTGCGTCAGCTGGGTTTGGCAGCGCGTTTTGTTTCAGGCTATCTGATTCAGTTGAAACCGGATGTCAAGGCGCTGGATGGCCCTTCAGGAACCGATCATGACTTCACCGATTTGCATGCCTGGGCGGAGGTTTATATTCCGGGGGCAGGCTGGATAGGGCTGGATGCGACCTCAGGCTTGCTGGCCGGAGAAGGGCATATCCCGCTGGCCTGTACCGCGATGCCCTCTTCGGCGGCGCCGGTGATTGGCATGACGGAAAAATGTGAGACGAAATTTGATTTTTCGATGCAGGTGACGCGCATTCATGAAGATCCGCGCGTGACGCTACCTTATACCGAAGCGCAATGGCAGGCCATGCTCGATCTGGGTTATCAGGTCGATGCAGAATTACTTGAAAATGACGTGCGTCTGACCATGGGGGGCGAGCCGACTTTTGTTTCGATTGACGACATGGAAGGTGATGAGTGGAATTTTACCGCCTTGTCCGAGAAGAAGCGTGAATTGGCGGGTGATTTGCTGTTGCGTCTGCAAGGTCATTTTGCGCCGGGTGCGCTGTTGCACTTTGGTCAGGGCAAGTGGTATCCGGGAGAACCGCTGCCGCGCTGGGCGCTGGGCTGTTACTGGCGCACTGATGGTAAACCGTTATGGCAAGACCCAGCGCGACTGGTTAAAAACACTGAGCAGGGCAAGTTCAAAACGGCCGATGCGCGGCGTTTCATTCTGCATCTGGCAAATCAGTTGCAACTGGATGAGAAATATGTGATTACCGCCTATGAAGATGTATTGCAGGTGATCGACAAGGAGCAGCGTTGGCCTGAAAATTTTGATCCGCTCACGGCGGACCTTAAGAGCAGTGATGAGCGGCATCGTCTGGTCAAGCTGCTTGAAAGCGGTCTGGGAGAGCCGGCTGGTTTCGTGCTGCCGATGAAAGCCTTATCCTCTGCCGCAGCTAAAAAGGCGGTCTCGGCAGGATTTCGTTCCAGTCTGTGGCCGTTGCGCCGCGAGCATCTCTATCTGATCGGTGGAGATTCGCCACTAGGCTTGCGCCTGCCGTTGGCTTCCTTGCCCTGGGTACATCCGGAGGAGCAGGAGCCGGAGCATGGTCGCGATCCGTTTGATGTCGCCGAACCACTGGGCGATATTCTGTTGGATAAGGCAGCCAGGGAAGAATCGCGACAGGTTGTGCATACC
>CAIRBC010000377.1 GCA_903876685.1 uncultured Nitrosomonadales bacterium
AGGTTCATAGGGCACAATTCGGTCGGGGAATTTGCGACAGGGGTCTCTCCCGCAAGCGGGCGAGGGAGCGAACGAATCGCTACGCGTGTTTCACGTTAACCCGACCTACAGATAATACAATGTAATTATGCAATTAAGCACTTGTTTCCGTAAATATTCGGTTAACCCATAGACTCCTACGAAACGCAAAATCACCAGAGTCAGCCTGGTGGTGAGGCATGAACGTATTATTTGCGACCGAAATTACCACCCTGCCCTGACGGGCACACCTCCAATGGAGGGGAATTGGTGATTCAAAATATTTTCCTATTCTTAAGACTTGGAATTTTACTCCCCTCCATTGGAGGCTACGCCCCCTCGCTGCGCTCTCCCCGCTTGCGGGAGAGAGATGGGGAGATAACCAGCCACTTGCTTGCTGTCTTTTGGCAACAAAGTGGAGTGGCTTGTGGGTTCATCAGGGGAACGGGCATGGCGGGATTCATCCTATGGGGCGGCCGTGTGCCGTGCCCGTTAGTCACTTGTTTTTTTCGCGTGGCAAAGGAATCACCACGCAAAATTTGCTGCCTTTTCCTACACCTGCAGATTCTGCCCAGATGCGACCCTTATGGTATTCGGCAATCTTGCGACATAAAGCAAGTCCTATGCCGGTTCCTTCATAATCGTCTCGCGACTGCAGACGCTGAAAAACCTGGAACAGCCGCCTGATCTGATCTGGAATGATGCCCACCCCATTATCGGCGATGCTGAAACGCCACTCATTATCCACTAACTCGCTGCACAAGGTGATTTCGGGTGTTCTCCCGGCGACGCGGTATTTGGCAGCATTGCCGATCAGATTTTGCAGCAACCTGAGTATTTCATCGTGACTGATCAGAATGCGCGGCCATACCCCGGTAATAGTGAGTTTTGCCTTGGCTTCGGTCAGCGTCGGCTTGAGGAAAAGCAAGGCTTCATCGAGCGCCGCGCGGCTCTCCACCCAGACTGCCGGACTACCTTTCCTGCCGATACGGGAATATTCAAGTAACGCCACCAGCATCTGATCGATACGTTTCGCGCCGTCAATCGCAAAGTCAAAATAGCTGCGCTTATCGCTATCCAGTTGACCTGCCAGACTCATTTCGAGTAATTGCAAGTAACTGGAAATCATGCGCAGCGGCTGGCGCATATCATGGGAAATGGCATAACTGAATTGTTCCAGTTCGACATTTGAACGTTTCAGTTCGTCTTCAAATTCGCGTCGTTCGGTGATATCCCGGGAAAACCCGGTCGTTCCGAGCATATTTCCATTCTCATTGATGACCGGTGTCTTGAAGGTTTCTACCCAGTGTTTCCGTATACCATCCAGAGAAGGTTCTTCGATGAGTTTTTGTTTGCGACTGACCATGACTTCCAAATCGTCTGCGCGGTATTTATCCGCCAGTTCCGTCGGCCAAAAATCATAATCCGTCTTGCCTATGACGTGTGAATCATCCTTTTGCCGCACATACTCGACATAATTTTTGTTGACCTTGATGTAGTGTCCTTCTGCATCTTTTAACCAGGTCATGTAAGGTGAATTATCGAGTATCGCCCGCATACTCACTTCACTCTTGCGCAAGCGATGATTGAAAGCCGCCAGTTCATCGGAAAATTTCAGTAATTGCTGGCGGTCGAACTCCATCTCTTCCTGCAACTGAACCACACGTTGCGCTGCACGCAGTCTGGCTCCCAGCACTTTTCGGTTAATCGGCTTGGTAATGTAATCATTTGCACCTGCCTCGAAGGCCTCTACCAGTTTATCCGGGCTTTCCTGCGCCGTCATGATAAACATATACAGATTGCGCAACTTTGGGTTTAACCTGATGGCTTTGCATAAGGCGATACCATCCATTGCAGGCATGATCCAGTCAGTAATGATCAGTTGCGGCTGACATTTTTCAAGCATGCTCAGTGCTTCTAGCCCATTACTGGCCGTGAAGATAGTATGCCCGGCTTTCTCCATCAACATTTTCAGAAACAGCTGAATCGCCCGGTCGTCATCTACCAGCAAAATGCGCAACTTGTAAAAAGTACCCGCATCGCTGGGCAAGTCATCTCCCTGCTCCAGTTTGCCCAGTGACAAGGGAACCGCCGCCAGAAGTTCTGCGAAGAACGGCACAGTTACAGCATGAATACCACACAAATTGCACCATTCATGCCATTCCTGTACCGCTTTGTCTCCCAGTTTGGTAAGCGTCTCTATTTCCACGCCCATCCGGGTGACGATCAAAATCAAATTAGGGATCATTTTGCGTCTGGTCAGTTCCTGTGCCAGACACACCCTGGAGAAATAATCTGCGATATGCAACATATTCAATAATTGCCAATCGCGACTACTTTCCGTCAGACTGACCGAACCGGGATGCTCATGGTGCAAGGCAGCTTCCTGAAACACCCGAGGCATACCCCAGTCTGCCAGCATCGCCTGTGTCATCTGATTGTGGTCGATGCCAAATTTGGCCTGTTCCAGCGTTGCCAGGTCAGACTGAGTATCATCCTCTTCAAGAATAGCGCAATATTCGACAGGGAAGGCCGTTGCCAGCGCCAGTGACCCGATCTGACTGAGTAATCCCAGTACAAAAACTTCTTCGGGTGAGCCGATGCCGCTGTGCATGACCAGATTTTGTACGGTAATTGCTGTCAGCAAAGAACGCGCCCAAAAATTAGCATAATCGAATTTTTTGCAATCGCCCTGACTCTCGATTAACGACAAACCCAGCGTCAATTGTCGCGTGGTATTGAGACCCAATACCGTGACCGCATCCAGAATGGATATCACGGGTCTACCCTGGTAAGCGGCGCGGGCGTTGGCTACTTTGATCAGACGACCAGACAACGCGGGGTCAGACTTGATAATTTGCGCCACTTCCTGATTCATGACATCTTCTTTGTAGGTAAGGCTTATCACCTGCAAGGCGATACCCTTGGGCGTAGGTAACTTACCGCTTTTCTTGAGGGTGTCGAATCTGGAGTTACTGAACATAGCCTGATTTTTTCGGTTAAGCGCCTACCACTTCAACCCGTTCAAGATAGTCTTGCAGTAACGCGATATTTTGAATGACTGACGGCAAATCCTGCGCCTTTGCTGAAGCTTCCAAGTCCTGACCAATCTCGGAAATACGATCGAAACCGAAGCCGCCACCGCTGCCTCTCAACTTGTGGCCTATGTCGCGCACACTGATAAAATCCTTACGTTCAGCAGCATCGCGCAATATATCCACTTCCTCGCGACGACCCTCCAGATAAGTCGGAATGAGTTCGAGTATGTCTTCATCGTCGATCGTGATGATAATTTTGCTCATTTTCAGGCTCCAAATTTCAATTAATCGATAAAATAAAACAGCATATTAACGGGTTATCACCCAATTTGTACAGAGTCGCGTGCAGAGAGTGCATGCGCAACCTTCAAGATACAAATTTAACGACTGTCCGCACCCTGCTTTTATTTATGATGGCTAATAAGCAGGTTTAATGTGAGAGGTTTCCGGGGGGGCTATACGCAACAAAATTTAAATTATCCACGGACAATGGCGTGCGCTGTTATTTCACCATTTGGTTCATCTCGATGATGGGTAACAGGATTGCCAGCACGATGGTCAGTACCACGCCGCCCATGCACAGAATCAATAAAGGTTCCAGTAACGAGGTCAGCACAGAAGTGTAATTGCTGATTTCCTGTTCCTGCTGGGTGGCAGCACGTTCCAGCATGGTATCCAGCCTGCCGCTGGCTTCGCCACTGGCGATCAAATGCACCAGTATCGGCGGGAACAGTCCTGAACTGGCCAATGCACGACTCAGGCCCACCCCTTCACGCACTTTTTTCGAAGACTCTTCCAGAGCGCGGCGCATCGGCAAGTTGCTGACTACTCCGGCTGCAGCCTGCAATGCAACCAGTAAGGGCACACCACTGCCGGATAGAATCGCCAGCGTGCTCGCCATGCGTGCGGTATTGATGCCGCGCACCAGGCGCCCCACTACCGGTAGTCGCAATAAACGCATATGCCATTGATAGCGGACTTCTTCTTTCCTGAGTAGGGTATGTATGCCAAAACCTGCACCCACCAGTGCTGCCAGCAGATAAAACCCGGAGGCACGCAACATATTGCTCAGGCCTATCAACATTCTGGTCAGCAGGGGCAATACCTGATGCGATTGCTGGAACACATTGACTACCTGCGGCACCACATAAATCAATAGCCCCATGACCACCATCAGCGCTACCAGTGTGACGATAGCCGGATAGACGAAGGCCAGACCTACTTTTTGTCGCAAGGCCTGGCGCGACTCCGTGTAATCGGCCAGACGCAGCATGACTCGACTCAATTCTCCAGAGGCTTCACCCGCCTTGACCAAGGCGCGATAAATATCTGGAAACACGCTTTCATAATGCGTCAGAGCCTGCGCCAGCGTATGGCCGGACAGCAATTCTGCACGCACCCCGGCTAACACCTGGCGTAAGGTTTCATTTTCGCTTTGCTCGACCAAGGCGCTGAGTGCCTGCTCAAGCGTCAAGCCGGCATCCAGCAGAGTGGCCAGTTGGCGCGTCAGCATACACAGTTGTGTGGATGAAATGCCACGCCGCCAGCGCCAGCGCTGTCCTTCGCCGGTATGCAAGGTTTGTTCGGTGACCGGATGCACCGAGACTACCATCAGGCTGGCTTCGCGAAGATGTGCACGTGCCTGACGCAAGCCGTCTGCCTCGATCACTCCGTAGCTAACTTTACCCGCCGTATCCAGCGCCTCATATCGAAATGCAGTCATGTCAGTCGCGCGTCACACGCAGCAATTCTTCCAGAGAAGTCATGCCCGTTATCACCAGTCGTAACCCGTCTTGTCGCAGGCCTTGCATGCCGCGCTGCGTTGCATATTCACGCAATGATTGCTCGGCGACGCGGTCATGAATCAGGCGGCGTAACCCGTCATCCATGCGCAACAATTCATAAATACCGGTGCGTTTGCGGTAGCCGCTACTGCCGCAGGCGGCACAACCCACCGGTCGGTAAAGCACAGGGGGTTGTGCACCCTCCAGCAAGGCCAATTCGCTGGGATCGGGGACATACGCTTCGCGGCAATCTGTGCACAGACAGCGCACCAGACGTTGGGCAAGCACGCCCAACAGGCTCGATGAAAGCAGGAAAGGTTCGACACCCATGTCGGTCAGACGTGTCACCGAGCTGGAGGTATCGTTGGTATGTAACGTCGCCAGCACCAGATGCCCGGTCAGACTGGCTTGAACCGCAATCTGTGCAGTTTCCAGATCGCGGATTTCACCGATCATGATCACATCCGGATCCTGGCGTAAGATCGCACGCAGTGCACGAGCGAAACTCATTTCGATACGCGGGTTAACTTGCGTCTGGCCGATACCGTCCAGATCATATTCAATCGGGTCTTCCACCGTCATCACATTAGTAACCGCCGCATCGATCCGCGAAAGCGCGGCATACAGGGTGGTAGTCTTGCCTGAACCGGTCGGCCCGGTTACCAGTACGATGCCATGCGGTTGTCGTACCAGCTCATCTATGGATTCCAAGGTCGTGCCATTCATGCCTAACTTGGCCAGATCCAACCGTCCAGCATCCTTGTCCAGCAGACGCAATACCGCACGCTCTCCATGCCCGGTTGGCAGGGTGGAAACCCGTACATCCACCGGTCGGCCTGCCAGGCGCAAGGTGATGCGCCCGTCCTGCGGCAGTCGTTTCTCCGCAATATCCAGTTCAGCCATGATCTTGATGCGCGATACCATCGCCGCATGCAAGGCTCGGTGCGGTTCGATCACGTCCTTCAATGTGCCGTCCACGCGAAAACGCACCACGGAGCGCGTTTCGAAAGGTTCTATGTGTATATCCGAAGCGTTCTCACGCACGGCCTGAGTCAGCAAGGCATTGATCATGCGGATTACCGGCGCATCGTTCTCGGCATCGAGCAAATCCTCGGTTTGTGGTAATTCGTGAATCAATTGTGACAGATCCATGTCCTGTTCTACATCGCCCACCATCGCCGCAGCACCCTCGCCTTGGGCATATGCCTGCGCCAGCGCCCGGTCGAAATCTTCGGTTTGCAGCAGCGTGGCGTGCAAGGGTACACTCAGCACACGTCTAATTTCAGCCAAGGCTGATGCCTCTGCATCATGGCGCACCAAGACCTCTGCCTGTTCCGCAGAAAATTGTGCCAGCAATACGCCTTTGGCTTTCGCAAAGGAATAAGGGATTTTTCTGGCAACTTGCCGGTCAGGAATAGTCGCTTCCAGAGCCATATTGTCAGGGTTTGAGCGCATTAGGCAAGGCCTGTTTCAGGTTCAGGTCTGGCAGTTTCGGGGTAGCCATGTCAGGCAACATTTTCCGTGCGGGAACCTGTTTCTGCTCGCCGCGCAAATATTCATAACGATTCTGGGTTATACCCAGGGAAGCCTCTGCATTTCGCAGCACATACGGCCGGATAAATACCATCAGATTGGTCTTGGTGCGGTGCCGGGTATCGTAGCGGAACAGATTGCCTAGCAATGGAATATCGCCGAGGATCGGCACCTTGTTTTCGCCATTGCTGATTGAATCTTGAATCAACCCGCCCAGTACCACGATCTGTCCTTCATCCGCCAGCACGATCGATTCCAGCGAGCGCTTGTTAGTGGTTACCCCGCCGGTATTCGCGGTCGTGGTGGCATCCACGCTGGATACTTCCTGGTAAATCTGCAGTTTCACGGTGCCGCCTTCTGAAACTTGCGGCTTGATGCGCAAAGTAAGTCCCACATCCTTGCGCTCGATGGTCTGGAAAGGCGAAGCGGTGGAAGTACTCCCGGTCTGCGCATAACTGCCGGTGATGAAGGGAACGTTCTGGCCGATGATGATTTTCGCCTCCTCATTATCCAGTGTCAGCAGATTAGGCGTAGAAAGTATATTCGCATTGGAGTCATTTTCCAGTGCATGCGCCAGCATCCCGAGGTTAACCACCGTGGTACTCGTGCCGGGCAAGGTGATAGAACCACGGGTGATGCCGACATTTAATCCTTGACCCAGGCCGGTAATATTGCCTGAAGCCGTGATAATGTTGCCCCCTCCAGTACCGAAATTTGTTCCGCCGATCACCCCTGTTCCCGGTCCGTTGATGCCGTTCAGACCTTGCCACTGAATGCCGAATTCTGCCGCTTTATCCGCCGTTACTTCGACGATCAACGCCTCGACAAATACCTGAGCGCGGCGCACATCGAGCATTTCAACCACAGACCGCAAATTATTGTAGACTGCATTTGATGCGGTGATGATCAGTGCATTGGAAGCGACATCGGCTTGTATCATACCGCCGCCTGAGGGTGCCGTGGAAGCTGCAGCGCCAGTACCAGTGGGGGCAGCAGCGGGGGCAGCGACATCGCCAGAGGCCACCGAGCGCAGGGTCTGCGCCACTTTGCTCGCCTCTGCGTTTTTTAGATAAATGACGTGCATGTTACCTGGCGCGCCGGTATCGACATCCAGTTTTTCCGCCAGTTCGCGAACGCGTTGCACCCTGGCCGGGTTATCGGTACGCAGCAGCATACTGTTGGTGCGTGTATCCGCCGCCAGTATAAAGCGCTGGCTAGAATCCCCACCTGTGCCACCTGAGGCACCCTCTTGCATCAGTCGGTTGATGGTCTGCGAAAGATCTACCGCAGAAGCATACTTAACCGGAATAATGATTGGCGCTTCCGCGCTGGGCTGATCGATCGATTCGACAATCTGCTCGATGCGCTTGAGATTGCTCGCATAATCTGTCACCACCAGCGTGTTATTGTTGGGATAAGCGGTTACGATGTTGTTCGGCGCGATCAGCGGACGCAGTATCGGCACCAGTTGCACTGCAGATTCATACTTCAGCACGAACACCCGTGTCACCAGTTTGTCATCTCCGGCACCTTTGGCATCGGATAGATAACCAATATGCAGCTTTGCATCTGCTTCGGGCATCAGTTTGGTTACCCCGCCTGATTCTACAGACGCAAAACCTTGCAGGCGCAGCGCAGAAAGCAGAATGTCATAAGCCAGGGAAGCCTGCACTGGCGTAGACGAAACGATGTTGATCGTGCCTTTGACGCGCGGGTCGACCAGGAAATTGCGTCCGGTGATATGCGATACCGCCTTTACCACCTCCTGAATATCGGCATTTACAAAATTAAGCGATACTTTTTCAAACTGTGCGCCGATACCGGCTGAAGTAAAGAACAACGCTGCACACAACAGCACCCCTGGTATCCACATGTCCCATTTTTGTTTCATGAAATAACACCTGTTTTCATTATTGACTACTTCAATTGTTTCGCGGCGGCAGTTTCAGTATCAAGGTTGACTCTATGCTGCACACCGGCTCGTTCTAATATTACATGATCCGCATGCACCTCAACTAATTTCAAACCGTTGCTCACCTCATCCCCAAGCGCCACGCCTAACTGCTTGCCATCCACAATCAGCACGGCGAAGGATGTTTTGCCCGCATTTGCCGCGAATAACCCCGCTAATTGCACATTAGGCAATGCCGCCACTTCAATCGCAGAAGCTGCAGGAGCCGCTACCACTGCCACGCCAAACAAGCGTGCGGCTTCAACGGATACAACTTGACCGGATATACTGGCAGTGGCTGTGGCATGCGGCGCAAACAATATCCAACTCCACCTGGCCAGTAACACGCCCAGCAACAAAGCTCCCGTCACTTTCCACAGGATGCGTACCCCTTTTTCATTGGCTAACCATCGCCCCCAGCGCAATTGCATGTATTCCCCTTTTAATGGATGCGAAGTATACAATGAACAGGTTTAATTTATTGCGGCACAAAATTGAATGCGTGCACCCCTTTGGAAATTTCGGGTCCGAGATGATGCAATAACTCGCTAAGATTATCGTAGTTTCCGTTAGATGCCTGTGCTTTGCCACTAAACTTCAGCCCCTTCACAATCGACCAATCACCTTCTCCCTCCAGCAACAGCATGCCCGAGGTGGTTGAAAGTACAATATGAATGTGTTCACTTGCGCCATCCAGCTTTAGCCGGTAAAAGCCTAGCGTATTGCTGCCGGTGAGCGCAGAGCCGGCATTTTGCCAGTCGATAATGGCAGAACCTTCCATGCCACGCGTTGAAAATAACAGATTTTCACCCGCTATCTGTAACTGTCCGTGCAGTTGTATGGGTTTCAACATGCTCGATGTTTCGCCCAGTAACAGCGCGGGAAGCGCTAATTTGGCGTTATGCAATTCAATTTGCTTGACCGAGGCGATGACTTCCATAGCTGCCGGCTGATCCTCCCATTGCAATAATACTTTAACTTTGCCGCTGAGCAGCGCAGGAATGACCATCTTCCAGTGTAATAAGGACAAGCTGATTAGTTGCCCGTCACGAGTGCGTAGTGCTGGAATGGCTGCCCCGTCCCAAATGGTACCACTGGCGTTTGCCAGCACAAATTTGCCACCAGTTGCGGATTTCAGTGCTAGATCCAGTAAAGATGCCGGTGCTGTGACTAGCATTGTCAGCATATAGCTGAAGGCAAAAAGCAGCAGAATACGCTTGCTCATGGCCTTACTGCGTGCCACCGTTAACCAGGGTGGTACTTATTTTAACCATTCCAGTTTGCGGCAATACTGCAATCCCTACGGACTCGGCGCGTATGTGCTGCTCCTGTTGCAGGCTGCGCAGCCAGCCTAGCCATATTTCGAAAGAAATGGAGGTCAGTGTGAGGCGCACCGCATTGGGTTGTTGCACATCGAGAGTGGATATGGCTATTTGATGCCGCAAGGCAGATTCCACGACAGCGGTCTTTAAAGCGACTGCTTCAAGCACGGCGGGATGCGGGTGATGGCGGATGGCTTCCGCTTCAGCCGCCTGGATGTGCAGACGCGCCGCCTGAGCACGCATATTCGGTACGCTGACGCGTAATTTGGCGGTTGCCTGGTGGGCAGGTTGCCAGAGCAGGAAATAGGCAACCAGCGGAGCTAATGCCAGCGCACCCAGCCTCAGGGCACGCCGTTCGGCTGCTGCGCGTCCATCCCAATAGCGTTTTTTTAAGGCCAGTAAGCGCGCTTTCATAGTGCACCTCCGGGTAGTAAGCTAAGTCTGGCTTCAGCATTGCTGCCTGAAACATGAACTTCGCTGAGTTGTACAGCCAGCCCCTTGTTTTGCAAGCGCTGCTTCAACTCCTGAAAATTCTTGTCAGCCGCCAGACGCAGATCCACATCCAGCCGCCCGGATTCATAATGCATGCCGCGCACGCTGTCTGGTGGCAAGGTGGTTAGGGTCGGTGCGGCAGCATCTAGCAGTGGCAGGAAATCACCCTCGTCGGGCAAGCCCGCAGAGTGATGCAATTCGGCCAGATTACGCCCCATTTGCAAGGGCGCATTGACTAGCGTGCCGGTTTCGCCGAAAGCGCTGCGAAAGCTACGTTCCATCTCTAGTGTCAGAGTGTTTCTTTCATGAGCCAGCATCGCCCATTCAAGGTTGGTACCGATGGCTTCCAATGCCAGCAGGGCCAATAGTATCAGTAGCGCAGGGCGTAATTTTGGCCAGTATTCGCTGATTCTGGCGCGCGGTGCAAACTCACCCCAAAGCAGGTTCAAGGCATTATCCGGGATGGGGGCTCTTTGCCAATCCCAGGCATCCCCTGCCAGCAGTGGTGTGGACAGCTCATCCCATTGCGGGAAGACCCGCTGTGCTTCAGGAATGTTCTGAGGAAAACTGACGATAATCTTGTCCGGTTGAGCAGCATTCAGACTCATGCGCAAGGCCAGCGGAGCCGATTGTGTATCACCGTTATCGAGTGCGATGCCGGAAGTTGCTCCCATACTTAGAAAACCCGAGATGCCATCCCAAACCATTGCCCAACTGCCCTCGCTACAGCTGGGCAAAAAAGATTCTGCAAACAGGCGGCGTAAATTCAATTTCGCCGTCTGGCATGCTGCAACGATACGTTTGAGCCAGGCCTTGTCAGTAATGGCCAGCATCACACGCCCGTCCGATTGCACCATGCCCGGTACGACATGATTATCTTCAGGGTCGGACAGGGTATATTCCTCTGCAATAAACGGCAATGCGGCATGCCAGCGGCGTCGCGAACCGGGTGGCATTTTAGTGCTAACACTAAGCACACGGTCTGCTGATGCGATACCGATGCAATCCCGACTCTTGGGCAATGCAGAAAGCACATCGTTGCCGCTTTGCAAGACGATCCCGTTATCATCACATAACGCCCAGGGGCAAAGCGAGGTGTTATCCCGCCAATGGCTGGAAAAATAAATGCGCAACAGGCTCATTGGATATGCTGCCAGACTACACTAGGCCAGCCCCCCTGGCGCAGCAATAAGGCCTGCGTGTTAACCTGTGCACGGCCTACGGTGGCACGCCCTGTCACCAGAAAAAAACGGCTGCTCACGGTGATGTTTCCTTCTGACATGATGATTCCCTCATTCGGCAGGCGTTGCCTGAAATCCGCCAAGCTCTTAAAAAATCGCAAGTTACGTTGTTGCACCAGCAAACGCGCATCTGCCAGGCTCATATTATCGGCTACTGCAGCCAGCACCTCTGGCGGCGAGAAATTCACATTAATCGGCCCTGGCAGTGGCAATACCGTAACAAAATGGCTCAAACGCTCGATGATGCTACTGTCAAAGCCTTTTACCAGCGCAAGTTCACCAAGCTCGCTCAAGGGGCGGTTAGCTGCCCGATAAGGTTGCTTTAGTGAAAGATAGTATACATTCTCGGCACCATTCGGATATTGTGTTTCGCTGTCGGTATCCATCCAGTCCGACAGCGCAGTTGCCAATTCTACAGGCAGACCCAGTATTCCCAGCAGTCTTTGGAATTGTGCCACATCGGGGGCACTAGTAACGCCATTACGCACTAAATTATTAAGATTATACAAACCCTGCTGGTCTTCGATAACCCCAATCACCTCGCCACTTTCAACCGGCATGGCAGGAAGGCGCATTGCCCACATTTCCTTGTCATGGTCTACCTCGCTGATATGTGCATCATCCGCCAGTACCGCGCGCGCCCAGTCTACTCCCGCAATACCCAAACGCCGCGCCTGAGTACGATCCAGTTGGCGTTCCACTTGACGTAACCACAGATTCTGTTGCGTTGCCATGTATGCAGCGAGCGTTGTGGCAAGTGCGACGATCAGCAGTACCATGATAATTGCTACGCCCTTTTGTCTGGATGAATTCATCCTGAAGTCTGCTCATGTCGATAATGCCATATTATACGATGCCCTTCAGACCTTAAAGCCATTTTCAATAGGCTCTGAATGAATTTGCAAAGCAAGTGCCATCAAATATGAAAGGCAGGCGAACACCTTTAATGGTTACTTTAATACCCATTAAGATACCTATTCAAACACTATTTTAAGTTCTTGCAGCCATGCTTGAGTGTCACTATGATGAGAAGTTATCATTTTAGAGTCAAACCTGCTTTTCACTGTGCTACCTGAATGATTACTCTCTGTTTTCGAGCTTGATAGATCAGAGTTGTTCCCTATTTTGGTAAATTTTACTTGTTAGGAAAAATTATGGATTATTTAATTAAAATAATATTATTTGCTCTGTTGACAATGACTCAGGCATTTGCAGCCGAATATGGTACCGCCAAGGAGGCTGAAGCACTGGTTGGCAAAGCCGCTAAACATATCAAGGAGGTGGGGAAAGACAAGGCCTGTGCTGAGTTCACCGCAAAAAAAGGCTGGATTGACCGTGATTTGTATGTGATGGTTTACGATTTGAACGGCAAGGTACTGGCGCACGGGCAGAACGAAAAACAGGTCGGTATGGATATGCTGGCTTTCAAGGATCCGACCGGCAAGGAATTCATCAAGGAGCGGATGGAACTGGCTAAAAACAAACCAAAATTCTGGCAGGAATATCAATTTACCGATCCGATTACCAAATCGATTAAGCCCAAGTCGGTTTATTGTGAACGTCACGACGAAATTGTCGTTTGTTCAGGTATTTATAAACGTTGAGCGGGTTGTGCTGAACGGGATATAGTCACCTATGAAAGTTCGACAAAAGCTGTTGATCGCGCCAGCGGTGATGTTGCTTTGCCTGTTGGTCATGGGTTTGCTTGGCTTGGGAGGAATGAAATCTTCTGCAACTTCCTACAATGCCCAGTTCGTCAGCTTCAAAAATACCAGCGATACCTTACAGCAGTTGTCGCTGGCTCATACCAATATTTACCGGTTGTTTACCTGGTTGAAGAATTATGATTCGGAAAAGATCAAACAGGCATCCCAAAAAATCAATGCCTATATCAATGAAGCATCGGGTGAATTGAAAGGTTTGGCAGACGATGGAAAATCCTCGGCCGAAACTCAACCGCAAATAAGTGAACTGCAAAAAATGCTGGAGGCTTATCGCAAGCAGATTAACCAATCCATCAACTTTATTGAAATTGACCCTAATATGGGGATGACCAGCATGCTGGATGCGGATCAGACTTTTGGTAATCTGCAAAAAGGGCTGCAAGCCATGCTGGACGCCAAGGTTAAAAGTGCCGCGTTGCATGCAGAACAGAGTCAATCGGATTTCAATAATTTGCTGGCTGCGTTCCTTACCGTGCTGCTGGTGGCCATCGCTGTCGGCGGGTTGATCAGCATTTCTTTTGCGGCAAAGTTTGTCAATTCACTCAAACATGCCATTTCTGCGGCACAGCGTATTGCACAGGGAAATCTGGGCGACAAAATTGAAATCATTGCCAAAGATGAAACCGGTGATTTGATGGTCGCTCTCGGAGATATGCAAGCCAAGCTAGACAGCATTTTGAAGGAAATCGAGGACTGCGGGCGCTATATGGGTCAATCGGCTTTCCAGGTTGCTTCAATTTCAAATGAGATTTCCGAGGTCAGCAGGCAGCAGCAAAACCGCTCCAGTGAGGTTGACAGCGCTATGCAGCAATTACATCAAATTTCTTCGGATGTACAAAACAAGGCTATACAGGCGGTCAGTCATTCCCAACAGGTTGAAAAGTTGGCGAGGGAAGGCATCTCACATGTACGGCAAAATATAGACTCGATGCAGGAAACTACCCAGCAAGTCAACCGGGCTTCAGATGAAATTCAGGAACTCGAACAATCTGCTCAGCAGATACACAGCATCGTCAAGACTATCAAGGAAATTGCCGGGCAAACCAACCTGCTGGCGCTCAATGCGGCTATCGAAGCTGCGCGGGCAGGTGAGCAGGGGCGCGGCTTTGCCGTCGTTGCAGATGAAGTAAGAAAGCTGGCAGAACGTACCACTAATTCGGCAAGCGAAGTGGGTGATATCATGGCCAAGCTTTCGGAGAAGGTGCAACAAGCTGCGTTGACCATGCACGGCGTAGTGCAGAAAGTCACCATCACCCAGGATGAGGCCGGGAAGACAGCGGTTACCATCGATGAAATGGTGGGGAATGTGCTTGAATCGGCTCAGGCTAATCAGGGAATATCCAGTGCCAGCAGCAAGCAACTGGAGCAGTTTGCCATGCTTGAAGCGACACTGCAAACGCTGTTTTCCATCTTGAAGGATAACGGTACCAAGGTGGATACCACCGCCGCCATCGGTGGAGATTTGCGCATGGTGTCTGGCAGGCTTAACAAAATCATGTCAGGCTTCAAGTTCAATAGTGAAATTGTAATTACAGCGGCTCAGCATGAGAAACGCCGAAATCCGCGTGCGCAAAATACCCTGCGGGTTAAGGTATCGCAGGGCGAGTCTGAACTGGAAGGCTTGAGTAGCGATTTCTCGCTGAATGGTCTGCGCCTGAAAGTTTCAAAGGGGTTGAATGAACATGAACAGCTCGGGCTTTCCATACAATTACCTGCCGAGGATATGGTGCAATATGAAACCCAGAAACCTTTACAGCTCAAAGGACGCATCACCTGGCAAGGCAAGGAACAGGAAAATTTTTTGTACGGTATAGAATTTTTAAATGTACTTGAAAGCCAACAGAGCTTGATTAAACAATGTTTTGCCTTTTTTCACAGGAATCCGGAATTTTAAAGGTGCTTTTAACCGGCGAGATCAAGCTGATATTTGTGCAATTTTTTGATAACATATATTTTTAATTAATTATCTATTCTAATGTCTACAGTTTCAAAAGAAGCAGCCGAGAAGTTGCTCGCCGGCATCAAACTCCCACCGCGTCCAAGCATACTTGCGGTACTTATGACTGAGCGCAACAAGGCCAATCCGGATATGCGCAAGATTTCCGGGATGATCGCGCGCGATGTGGTGCTTTCCGCTGCGATGCTGAAAACCGTCAATTCTCCCTATTTCGGCCTGCGCCGCAAGATTGATTCTATCGATCAGGCTGTGATGACCCTGGGTACGGATAGCGTGTTCAATATTCTGAGCGGGTTGGTGCTGCGCACCATGAATTCTGGTAATAACACGCAACTGACACGATTTTGGGATAACGCCGAGAATACGGCCTTTGTTGCTGCGCTGATTGCCAAGCGCGTGCCTGGAATTCCGCATAATATCGCTTACACTATTGGACTATTTCACGATTGCGGCATCCCCATGATGATGACCCGCTTTCCCGATTATAAGGAAACTTTGAAGATAGCAGAGTCTTTTCAGGATAGAACCATTACCAAGACAGAAGATGATCGCCACAGCACCAATCACGCGACTATCGGCTATCTACTGTCAAAAAACTGGAATCTCTCTGAAACGGTTTCACTAACCATATTGCATCATCATAATCTGGACATTTTTGTTTCAGAAGAATCATTGCCTGAAGAGGTCTGTGGATTAGTGGCCGTGATACAGATTGCTGAAGCGATCAGCGATATGACGCAAATGCGCGAAAATTTGACCTGGAAAAAGAATTCTGTCATGTTGCTGGAATATGTAGGTCTTTCACAACAGGAACTGGAAGATATTACCGAAGAAGTCATGCAAATTCGCAACCCTTAGCGGGTGATTCGATTTTCCCGGATTCCGCTTCGCTACATCCGGGCTACGTTACAGACTGATTTACGGTAGCTGGGCGCGTCGAGCGCGGGCAAACTCAAATTATGCCTGCGCACGGTATACAGAAAATCATGAGCGGTTTTTCATGAATTCCCAGTTTAGCGCAAGACACAGTATCTTTATACTTGCGCTATCGCAACACCACCTACAGGAAACCCATGAAACACCTCATTCATCATAATGCCGCAACGACGCTGATGTTGTGCATGTTGCCACTATCCAACGCCATTGCAGAAGAAAGTCAGCTGGACACAATTGTGGTATCCGCCAGCCGCACCGAGCAACGCATCATGGACACGGCAGCATCCATCAATGTCATCAATCCCCAACAACTGCACGATGGTCAGGCCGAACAGAATTTGTCTGAATCGCTGCAACGCGCTCCCGGCATATTTGCACTTAACCGCCAGAACTATACCCAGGATCTGCTGATTTCTTCACGCGGCTTTGGCGCGAATTCGACCTTTGGCGCACGCGGCATCAAGATTTTTGTCGATGGCATACCTGGCACGGCGGCTGATGGTCAAGGCCAGATGTCACATATCGACTTGCCTTCTGCCGAGCGCATGGAAGTAATGCGGGGTCCGTTTTCTGCACTGTATGGCAATTCGGCGGGTGGCGTAATTAACATTTTCACGGAAAGTGGCAAGCCCGGCGCTGAACTTACTCCCTATCTTTCTGCGGGCTCCTATGGGCAAAGAAAATTTGGTCTGAAGGCTTCCGGTGAAAAAAATGACTTCAATTATGTACTAGATGCAGGCTCCTTGCATACCGATGGCTCCCGGGATCATAGTGCTGCAGACCGAAAAAATGAAAATGTGAAACTGGGCTTCAAGCCAGCTGTGGATACCATGGTGACGCTGATCGCCAATAGCGTCAACCTGGATGCTCAAGATCCGCTGGGGCTTACGGCGGCTCAATGGCAAAGTAATCCCCGTTCGGCCGTCAATGTGGGTACTGCCAATACCCGAAAAAGCGTTGACCAGACGCAGGGCGGGGTGGTATTGAATCAGCGTATAGGCACAGAGGACTCAGTCGTGTTATCTCCTTATTATGGAGACAGGCATACCGTCCAATTTCTGACCTCTCCAACCGGCAACGTAGTAAATCTACAACGTGATTTTTATGGAATGAACAGTAAATGGTTACATTCAGGTACTGTAAACGGTGTCCCATTCAAACTCGTCACAGGCCTCGACAGTAACCAGAACAAAGATCATCGTCTAACCTACACCACGCTTACAGGCTTGACACCGGCTGCAGCTGCTATACCCGTGCAAGATTATGCGATGGAAGCGCGCAATCTCGATGAATATCTGCAGGGAGAATTACGCCCCACCGAGCAACTTTCTTTCGCGATCGGCGCCAGACACTCCGAAACCAAACTTAGCGCTATCAGCAACAATGCACTCAAGTCGCTTGGTTCGCATACCTATCAGGCAACTACTGGCATGACCTCAGTGCAATATTATGTGCAGGAAAAAACCAATATATATCTTTCGTACGGAACAGGCTTCGATACGCCGACCTTAAATCAGATTATCTATGACACAAATTATGTGAATGCCGGTGGAACCAATGTAGGCAACATGGGAATCCAGGCGTCACGCACCCGGCAAATCGAACTTGGACTCAAGAGCGATATTTCCAGCACCGGGCAAATCATTTTTGCGCTGTTCGATGCGAAAACAAACGACGATATCGTAATCGCCTCCAGCAACGCTGGCAAAACAGCGTATATGAACGCGCCCCGAACCAGCCGTAAAGGAGTAGAACTCAGCACTCAGTGGCAATTGCCCTATCAATTGCAGGCAAACGCATCCTATACCTATGTAGATGCAAAGGTAGGACAGGATTACACTGAATTAGTCAGTAAAATAGCCAATACGATTCATAGCGGAAACCGTATACCCGGCGTACCCAAACAGGGGATTTTCGCCGAACTGCTATGGCGCAATACAGATAAATCGCTCGAGTTTGCAATTGAAGGCAAAGCTGCAGGCAGTATTGCGGCCAATGATCTAAACGTGGAATATGCCAGCGGCTATGGCATAATCAATCTGCGCGCTATTGCCAGACAGAATGTTGATAGCTGGGCTATCTCTGAGTTTGTCAGGGCGGACAACTTGCTCGACCGTAGGTATGTAGGCTCGGTCATCGTCTATCAGGCCAGCAGCCAGTTTTATGAGAGTGCGCCTGGACGTAACTGGTTGGCCGGTGTAAAGGCTGCCTACAAATTTTAACGTGAAACACGCGTAGCGATCGTACTCTCCCTCGCCCGCTTGCGGGAGAGGGATGGGGAGAGGGAAACGGACATGGCGGTTTCATTACAAGGGGTGGCATCATTGCCATGTCCGTTAAGTGA